>WSMP01000221.1 GCA_013316495.1 Angelakisella sp. | reverse complement strand
GGGCTGAGCCAGGCGGGGGCGGATTACCTGGCCCGCCAGGGGGAGACCTTCGATGAAATCCTTCTCCATTATTACAGCGGCATCACCCTGGCGGAGGTGGTTCTTTCCGGCGAGGGGATGTGAGGCAAAAGGGCCTCCGGAAAAAATTTTCCGGGGGCCTCTTTTCTCTGCGGCGTAAAATGTGGTATCATATACAAGGAAAAGAAAAGCACCGGCCAGAAAAAGGAGGAGTTTCCCATGATGACCGACATCGAAATCGCCAAAGCCGCAAAGCCCCGGCATATCCGGGAGGTAGCCGCGGACCTTTCCATCCCGGAGGAAGCCCTGGAATACTACGGTAAATACAAGGCCAAGCTGGAGGAGGACTACATCCGCTCGGTATCGGAGCGCCCCGACGGCAAGCTGGTGCTGGTAACCGCCATCAGCCCCACCCCCATGGGGGAGGGGAAGACCACCACCACCGTGGGCCTGG
The DNA here is from genome assembly GCA_013316495.1 of Angelakisella sp. Taxonomy (GTDB): domain Bacteria; phylum Bacillota; class Clostridia; order Oscillospirales; family Ruminococcaceae; genus Angelakisella. The sequence goes on along the minus strand of WSMP01000221.1, from coordinate 1,703 downwards.
GGGAGGCCATGCCCCTGGTGGGCCAGAAGGCTATTATCGCCCTGCGGGAGCCCAGCCTGGGTCCTGTCTTCGGCATCAAGGGGGGGGCCGCCGGGGGCGGTTACGCCCAGGTGCTGCCTATGGAGGACATCAACCTCCATTTCACCGGGGATATGCACGCCATCACCGCCGCCAACAACCTCCTTTGCGCCGTGCTGGATAACTCCCTTCAGCAGGGGAACCCTCTTAAAATTGATACCCGCCGCATCCTCTTTAAGCGGTGCATGGATATGAACGACCGGGCCCTGCGGGGCGTCATCGTGGGCCTGGGGGGCCGGGTCAACGGCGTCCCCAGGGAGGACGGCTTCCAAATCACCGTAGCCAGCGAGATTATGGCTATCTTCTGCCTGGCCACCGACCTTGGGGACCTGAAGCGCCGTTTGGGCAGCATCCTGGTGGCCTATAACACCGACGGCGGCCCCGTCTACGCCAGGGACCTCCAGTGCGTGGGGGCTATGGCCGCCCTCCTTCGGGACGCCTTTAAGCCCAACCTGGTCCAGACCCTCACCGGCACCCCCTGCCTGATGCACGGCGGGCCCTTCGCCAACATCGCCCACGGCTGCAATTCCATCCGGGCCACCCGTCTGGCCCTGAAGCTGGCGGATATCACCATTACCGAGGCGGGCTTTGGCTCCGACCTGGGGGCGGAAAAGTTTTTGGATATTAAATGCCCCACCGCCGGCATCGCCCCCAGCTGCATCGTGCTGGTGGCCACCGTCCGCGCCCTTAAGTACAACGGCGGCGTCCCCAAAAACAAGGTGGCGGAGCCGGACCTGGCGGCCCTCCAGAAGGGCATCGTCAACTTGGCGGCCCACCTGAACAATATGCAGAAGTACGGCGTGCCGGTGGTGGTGGCCATCAACCGCTTCCCCCAGGATACCCAGGAGGAGCTGGACTTCATCGCCGCCTACTGCCGGGAGCAGGGGGCGGAATTCGCCCTCTCCGAGGTCTTCGCCAAGGGGGCCGAGGGGGGCGTGGAGCTGGCCAAGAAGGTGGTGGAGGCGGTGGAAAAGCCCTCCAGCTTCCGCTCCATTGTGGCTGGCTGCGGCTCCATTAAGGAGCGGCTGGACACCATCGCCAAGACCATCTACGGGGCCAAGGAGGTCCTTTACACCCCCGCCGCCCAAAAGGCCCTGGGGGATATCCTGGCCCTGGACCCGGAGATGGACCAGAAGCCGGTCTGCGTCGCCAAGACCCAGTACTCCCTTTCCGACGACCCGGCCAAGCTGGGCCGCCCCACCGATTTTGCCATCACCGTCCGGGACGTGCGCCTCTCCAACGGCGCGGGCTTTGTGGTGGCCCTCACCGGGGACATCATGACCATGCCCGGCCTTCCCAAGGCACCCGCCGCCCAGGCCATCGACGTGGACGAAAAAGGGGATATCTGGGGGCTATTCTAAGCGGGGTGCCCCCGCTGTCTCGCCCTAGCGGGGTGCCCCCGCTATCTCGCCCTACACGGCCTGCGGCCTTATGCTGTACAGAATCTAACCATGTGCCTGGAGACCTGGCGCCATAATTCCTTGGCCCATGGGCCCAGAAGCCATCCCCTGGAGGTGATTTCCCATGATCTTCCACACCAGCGGCCCGGAGGAGACCCAGGCTGTGGCCCAAAAGCTGGCGGCCCTGCTGCGCCCCGGCGACCTCATCGCCTACCGGGGGGGGAT
>WSMP01000220.1 GCA_013316495.1 Angelakisella sp. | reverse complement strand
GGCGGCGGGTCTTTTGGTGACAAACGGCGGCAGCCGTTTGGAGCTGAAAAGCCCGCCGGGCCGGTGCCAGGGGGCGCACGGGCTGCCCATCAAAAACATCCCGGTGGGATGTTTTTGAGACCGCAAAAAACTGCGCAATTCGTCCCCCCTTTGCGCCCTGCCGCCTTCTTCTCCAGCAGAAAGAGCTTTTATTGGTCTTTTTCTCTAATCTATGGTATAATGGTCCGCAAGCGGCCATTATACGCTTATTCAAAGGGCGTTCGCCTCGTCCCCTTCGGGGACAACCGGCGAAACCGCCAATTATACCATTTCGCTTCGCTTCATGGTATAATGGTCGCAGAGCGGCTGCTTCCCCCTTGTCCAGGGGCACAGCAAGCAGCCAATAATGGTAAGATGCAGATTTACAATACAAGCCAGCGTACCAAGAAAGGAACAATTGTATGGAATTTCGAGAACTTGCCGGGGTGTCCCCGGAAATCCTCCGGGCGGTGGAGGATATGGGCTTTTCCCAGATGACGGAGGTCCAGGAAAAGGCCATCCCCGTCATGCTCTCCGGCAGGGAGATTATCGCCAAGGCCCCCACCGGCACCGGCAAGACCTGCGCCTTCGGCATCCCCCTGGTGGAGCGGGCCCTGCTCCAGAACGCCCCCTGGGTCCAGTCGGTGGTCCTCTGTCCCACCCGCGAGCTGTGCACCCAGATTGTGGAGGAGCTGCGGGCCTTGGCAAAGTACAAGGAGGGGCTCCGGGTGGCCGCCATCTATGGTGGACAAGCTATGAACCCCCAGATTGAGGCGCTGAAAAAGCACCCTCAAATTGTGGTTGCCACCCCCGGCCGGATGCTGGACCACATGAAGCGCCGCACCATCCGCCTGGACAAGGTGAGCACCGTCGTCCTGGACGAGGCGGACGAGATGCTGGACATGGGCTTCTTTAAGGATGTGCGGAAGATTCTGGACAGCCTCCCCAAAAAGGAACAGATGGTGATGTTCTCCGCCACCATCAGCCGGGAGGTGATGGACATCGGCTGGCTCTACCAGCGGGACGCGGAGGAAATCACCGTCCGCCCGGTGGAGGAGAGCCGCCCCCGCATCACCCAATACTGCTGCTGCACCACCGGCCGCAAGCGCTTTTTGGACCTTGTTGCCATCCTGAAAAAGGAAAACCTGGACCGGGTGCTCATCTTCTGCAACACCAAGTACAACACCGCCATGATTTGCGATATGCTCACCCGCCAGGGGCTCCCCGCCCAGTGCATCCACGGGGATATGATTCAGAAGGAGCGCAACCGGGTGATGGCGAAGTTCAAGGAGGGGGAGATTCCGGTGATGGTTGCCACCGACGTGGCCGCCAGGGGCATCGACGTCACCGACATCGACGCGGTGGTGAACTACGACTTCCCCCAGGACAACGAGACCTACGTCCACCGTATCGGCCGCACCGCCCGCGCCCAGAAGGAGGGCATCTCCTACCTCTTTTACTCCGCCGATGAGCGCACCCGCCTTAAAAACCTTATCCGCTACACCCGGTTCGAGATAGCCCCCATCGCCGTTTCGGAGGATGGTATTATCAGCCCGGCGGAGGGACTGTAACATGCAGCATATCTTTTTGGACTTTGAGATGAACCAGGCCCCCCGCCGCGGAAACGAGGGGGTCCCCGCCTCCCTCCTCCATGAGATTGTGGAGATTGGCGCGGTGAAGCTGGACGAAAACTATGTCCAGGTGGGGAAGTATTCCGCCTATGTAAAGCCGCAGCACTTCCCCATCAGCGCCTCCTGCACCAGGGTCACCGGCATCACCGAAGGGGATGTGGCCGGGGCTAAGGCCCTTCCGGAGGCCCTGGAGGACTTCCTTTTGTGGATTGGGGAGGAGCCCACCCGCACCTACGCCTGGAGCGACAGCGACAAGCGGCAGCTTTTCCAGGAGTGCGCCGCCAAGGAGCTTTGGCCGGAAAAGCCGCCCCGTCCCTTCCGCCGGTGGATTGATTTCCAGCGGATTTACACCCGGCTGCTGGGTCTTTCCAAGCGCAACCGCATCTCCCTTAAAAATGCCATCGGCGGCATCGAGGTGAATTTTGCCGGCAGCCAGCACAGCGCCGCGGACGACGCGGAAAATTCCGCCGTTCTTCTCACCCTCCTCCACGATAAGGAGGCCTTTGCGGAGCGCACCCGCATCACGCGGGAGCTGATG
>WSMP01000219.1 GCA_013316495.1 Angelakisella sp. | reverse complement strand
TGGAAAGGGAGCAGACGCCAAAACAGATGCCCATAGCGGGGAAGAGAATCCCCCGCCGGGGCCGGGCAAGGGGGAAGAGGGGGCGGCTTGTCCGCCCCGGCCCCTGGAACAGCACCATAAAGAGGAGGGGCAGCAGCAGAGAGTAGCAGTAGCTGGCCATATTCACCAGCTGCATCATGGTTTGGGTCACCGGGACGCCGCGGTTTTGCCAGTACCCCCGCAGGAGGCCCACCGGCAGGCTGGTGGAAAGGGCCGCCAGCAGGAAAACAAGCATGGTAAAGCCCACCGCGGCCAAATACCGCCCCAGGGCGCGGCGTTCCAGGCGGCGTTCCCGCTCCGGGTTATACCCCAAGAGAATGTCTTCTTCCATGGCAGCGCCTCCTTTCTCCTAAGCTATTGGGATGCCGGCTCCTCCGAAAGGGGTGCGGCGGCGATGAGAGCCAGCTTTTCCCGGCGGGTGAGGCGTTTCAGTGCCGCCTCCCGGCGCAAAGCGGCGGAGCTATCCGGCTGGGCCTCCGCCCACACCAGGCGCACCGGCAGCCGGGAACGGGTGTACTTCGCTCCCCGGCCCCGATTGTGGGCTGCAATCCGCTGGGGGAGGCGGTTGGTCCAGCCGGTGTAAAGGGAGCCGTCGGCGCACTCCACCATATAGACAAAGCAGCCCTGCTCCATTCTTTTCCCTCCACGGCAAATTTACGCATCCTAAGTATACACGGTTTTTGGGAAAAAGGCAATCCAAAGCCGCCGGGGAGTGGCCAAACACGGTTTTATGCCAATCCGGGCTGCCGCCCCGCCTTCTTTTTCTTCTTGCGGAAGAAGAAAAAGAAGCAAAAAGAAGAACGGCGAAAAGTTCCAACAACACAGCAGGTTTCATAGGAAAATCTGCGGGTTTGGCCATTCTTCTGCCGCTAAGGGGCGAGGATGGCTTGGTGGCCGGTATGCTTGAGGATATGAAAAAACGAAGCATTGGATTTTCTAACCAGAAAGCCCTCTTGCGATACCGCCCTGGGGATGTTATACTCATAGAAGAAGCTACAGCGGTCGCCGCCCTGGGCATCCTTTGGACAAATCCCCCCACCTTTGTTAAAAACTTTGAAATACATACAGTGCTGTGACAGAAAGGAAAAACGCCATGAAGCTGATGTTCGCCTCCGACATCCACGGGTCCCTCTACTGGGCCAAGGCCATGAAGGCCGCCTGGGAGCGGGAGGCCCCAAAGAAGCTCCTGCTTCTGGGGGACCTCCTGTACCACGGGCCTCGCAACCCCCTCCCCAGGGAGTATAATCCCCAGGGGGTGACCAATCTCCTGACAGAGATGAAGCAGGAGCTGCTCTGCGTCCGGGGCAACTGCGAGGCGGAGGTGGACCAGATGGTCCTCCCCTTCCCGGTGATGGCCGATTATATGGCCCTCTGGCTGGGGGAGCGGATGGCCTTTGTCACCCATGGGCATCTTTATAACGAAGGGAGCCTCCCCATGCTGAAGAAGGGGGACCTCCTTATCCACGGGCACACTCATGTCCCGGTGATTCGGAGCCACCAGGAGGAGGGCTATACCTACCTGAACCCCGGCTCCGTCTCCCTCCCCAAGGAGGACAGCCCCAACAGCTACATGATTTGGGAGAACGGGCGCTTCTCCATCCGGGAGCTGGGGAGCGGGGAAGAATTTATTGGAAGCAGGGTGTAGGGAGCAATGGCGGAGGATATCTTTGCCCGGCAGCGGCTTTTGATGGGGGACACAGCCATGGAGCGGCTGGCCCAGGCCACGGTGGCGGTCTTCGGCGTGGGGGGGGTTGGCTCCTATGTGGTGGAAGCCCTGGCCCGCAGCGGTGTGGGCCGCCTTCTGCTGGTGGACCACGACCAGGTTTCCCCCACCAACCTGAACCGCCAGCTAATCGCCCTCCACAGCACCCTGGGGCAGCGGAAGGTGGAGGCGGCGCAGGAGCGGATACGGGACATCAACCCCGCCGCCCTGGTGGAGCTGTACCCACAGTTCATCACCCCGGAAAACCTGCCCGGCTTCCCCTTGGGGGATTGCAGCTATGTGGTGGACGCCATCGACACTGTCTCCGCCAAGCTGGCTCTGATTCAGCGGTGTCAGGAGCTGGGGGTCCCCATCCTTTCCTCCATGGGCACCGGGAACAAGCTGGACCCCGCCCGGCTGGAGCTGGCGGATATCAGCCAAACCTCGGTT
>WSMP01000019.1 GCA_013316495.1 Angelakisella sp. | reverse complement strand
CTTCTGAAGCTGGAAAAGCCGCCCACCGCCATCTTTTGCGCCAACGACAGCGTCGCCATCGGGGCGGTGCGGGGGCTGCGCAAGCGGGGGCTTTCCGTTCCGGCGGATTTGGCGATTATCTCGGTGGACGACATCGCCCCGGCGGGGATGGTGCACCCCCAGCTCACCACCATCCATATCCCCAAGGACGATATGGGGCGGCTGGCGGTGCGCCTGCTGCTGGACCGCCTCCAGGGGGGACACAGCGAGGTGCTCCAGCTGTGCCTCCCCTGCCGCCTGGTGGTGCGGGAAAGCACCGGATAAAAAGGGAAGCTCCCCGGCTTTTGCCGGAGAGCTTCTGCTCTCATTCGCTGGAAAGGCCAAATATAGGCAGGGAAAGACAGTCCTCATAGTCCCAGATTTCAAAATCCGCCTGGGAGGTATTCTGGGAAAAGCTGCCGCATTTGTAGGCTGCCACCAAAGCCCCGGCGCTTTTTCCGGCGCGGATGCCCACCGGGGAATCCTCGATGACGATGGAGCGCTCCGGCGCGGCCCCCAGGAGGGCCATGGCCTTTTGGTAGCCTTCCGGGGAGGGCTTGCGCTTTTCCACCATATCGCCGCAGAGAATGGCGTCAAAGAGGGCGCTCATCCCCATGCGGTTCAGGGCGGCCAGAATCAGCCGGGAGCTGGTGGAGGTGACCAGGGCGGTCCGTATCCCCGCCGCCCGCAGCCGCCAAAGGAAGGGGAGCAAGCCGGGCATGGGGGACAGGGAGGGCTCGTTTTCGTAGGTGTTGCCCTGCCGCCGCCGCTCCTCCAGGAGGCGCTCCACCGTCACCGGCGGCTCGGCCCGCTGGAGCAGCTCCTCCAAAATTTCCCGGTCGTTCACCCCCACCATCCGCCGCTCATCCTCCGGGGTGACAGCGACGCCGAACACCGCCAGCGCCTTCCCCAGGTAGCGGGCGTTGCTGCTTTCGGTATCGGCAATGACCCCGTCAAAGTCGAACAGGACGCAGTCCGGTTTCATGGCGGCTCAGCCGGCGAAGAGCCGCGCGGCGTTTTCCCGGATGTAGGCGATTTCCTGGGGGGAGAGGTCCATGAAATCGCTGTTTTCCATGGAGCAGTTGGAATCCTGGACATACATCATCTTGGTGTCCTTTTGGGTGATGGAATAGAACCAGCATTCGGCAGGGACATTGTAGACCTTTCCCTGCTCCATAAGGGTCAGCTGAATCTCGAACCGCCCCTCCTTCCGCTCCGCGGTGATGAGGATGGCCTTGCCGACGGCCAGGATAAACTGCTCGTCGGTGGAGTGGTGAACCTCCAGGTGGACGATGCCGTCAATGTCGTTGTCCGGCTTCCAGTTTTTGATGGAGACCAGCCACTTGGGGTTTTTGTAGACGCAAAGGATGCCTTCGCCGCTGTGTTCGTAAATGTCCGGTTTCATATGGATAACGCTCCTTTCTATCCCTTAAACCTCGGCGCGTCCCAGGATGGGGGTGCCGTAGCCGAAGGCCCCCTCCATGGCGCAGACCTGGGCGGCAAAAGCCGCGCCCCGGTTCATGGCCCTTTGCAGGCGGGCCGCCATCTCCGCCTCGTCCCCCTCAATGAGGGCGCCGGTGGCGGAATCCCGCAGCAGGGAGCAGAGGAAGGCCGCGAAGTAGGAATCCCCCGCCCCCATGGTGTCGATGACATCTTCGGCGTGCACGGCGGGGGCGTAGTAGAACCTATCCCCGTAGAGCACCCAGGAGCCTTCCTCCCCGATGGTGCCCAGCACAATGGCGATGCCGTGGGACTGGGCCTTTTTCATCTCCCGCTCCCGCTCCTCCGGGGTTAAATGGGCGCAGGAAAGAATGGCGACGGTGACATAGGGGGCCACCTTAGCCAGATATTCGTCGTTCCACCGCAGGGAAAAATCGTAGGCGATGGGCACGCCGGTTTCCTTGAGAAGGGGCAGGTCCTCCTCGATGTAGCTGTTCAGGTTGGTGTAGATGAGGGAGAAACCCCGGATGTAATCCAGGTCCTCCGGGGTGAAGGAGAAAGGATGCTCCTTTGCCACACCCCCCTTGTTGGAGCCCAGAAAGACCCGGTCGTTTCCCCGAAGGGTCACCAGGGCGAAGCCGTTCTCCCCTGGGAAGCGGCGGCAGCGGCTGGCGTCGATGCCCAGCCGGGCCAGAATCTCCTGGTTGTAGGCGGCCACCTCGTCGCTGCCAAATTTTCCCAGGTAGGCCGCCTCGGTCTGGTTCATCCGGGCATAGGCGCAGGTGTTTACGCACTGCCCGCCGGGGTACATCTTGCCGCGGGAAAGGTATTTGTCGCAAACGTTATCGCCAATGGCAAGGATTCGGACCTCTTTCACGGTGACACCTCCCTTTTAATACTCCACCTTCCACATATAGCGGCGGGTGGGGAGGGGGTGCTTGCGGGCCTCCGCCAGGGCGTGGTTGTAGATGGGGTAGACGTTGTTGAAGAGGGAGTGGTTGAAGTAATCCACCACCGCCGGATCGATGACCGAAAGGCCCAGTTCCTTGGCGTCCAGCACCTCGATGCGCTTGCCGTAGGTGCGCAGGAACTTAAGGCAGCGCTCGTCCAAGGGACGGGTGGAGCCCTCGGAAACCTGAATCATAAAGGGGCGGTTCACGTCGGTGATTTCAAAGGGACCGTGGAAGTATTCGCCGGTGTGGATGCTGCTGGAATCCAGCCACTGCATCTCCATAAAGATGCAGATGCTCTCCATATAGGCCGCGCCGTACCCTGCGCCGCTGCCCATGGTGTAGATGACGCTGTCGTCCTTGTATTCCTGGGCAAAGGCTAGGGCGCGCTTCGCCACCTGGGCGCGGGCTTTGCGGATAACGGCGGTGAGCATCTCCCGGCCGGCCAGGAACTTCTCGTAGTTTTCGTACCCGGCGGTCTGCTGGAGCAGCTCCACCGCCACTAGCAGGGCGCACATGGTCTTTTCCCCGGCGTAGTCAATATCCCCGGCCAGGTGGTCCGGGCTGGCGTCAAAGGAATAGAGGACAGTATAATCGCTGTGTTCCACGATCTCGGACTGCTCCAGCCAGGTGAGGACGATAACAGCGGCCCCCTTTTCCCGGCCCAGGCGGGCGGCGGCGATGGTCTCCGGGGTGTTGCCCTTGTGGCAGGCCAGGCAGATGATGGAGTTTTTGCCGAAGTCCCTGGGGGTGCTGTGGACAAACTCGTTGCTGCTGATGAGGGCGGACTTGATGCCGGCGCACTCCCTCTCCATAAAGGTTTTGGCGGGATAGAGGGCCCCCAGGCTGCCGCCGCAGCCCACAAAGTAGAGGCTCTTCACCCCTCCCTGCTCCTTTTTGGCGGCGAGAATCTCCCCAATAATGTCCCTCATGTTGGCGCTGGTGTAAAACATAAAAACAACCTCCCTTTAAGATGCCCCCTGCGGGGAATGTTTTATTTGTACGCCTAGATAATAATACAATACAATACAAATGTCAATACCAGAAAAGATTTTTGGCAAAATGATGAAAAATGCAAATCTTTTTTGAGCAAAATGGCAAGACACACTTTACAAATCCCCTTTGGATGAGTATAATTAGGAATACCAATTGCACACTTTGTATGCAATCAGGCGTTTGGGAAAGATGGCGCTAGGGCCTCTATTTTGACAGAAAACAAGGATTTACGGCTATGAACTTGGATAATACAATCTCCACCCCCCTCTATAAGCAGCTGGAGGAGCGGCTGCGCAAGGAAATCGAAAACGGCGAGCTGCCGGCAGGGAGCCGCCTCCCCACCGAAAACGAGCTGAGCGAGCGCTATTCGGTGAGCCGGGTGACGGTGCGCAAGGCGCTGGACGAGCTTTCCAAATCCGGGTGCCTGGTCCGGAAGCCGGGGAAGGGCACCTTTATTGCGGAACAGAAGATTCAGCGGGGGCTTTCCGGCGTGCTGGATTATTCCGATATGTGCCGCATGACCGGCTACACCCCCGGCGCGAAGATGATTAAAATTGCCCTGGAATCCCCCACCGAGGAGGAGGCCAGCCAGCTTTGCCTGGAGCCCGGCCAGCAGGTGCTGGTGGTGCAGCGGGTCCGGCTGGCAAACGGCTCCCCTACCGTGCTGGAGACCAACAAGTTTTCCGAGGAGTTCAGCTTCCTCTTTAACGAGGACCTGAACGACGCTTCCCTCTACCAGGTGATTCGGGCCCACAAGGGGATTGTCTTCACCCAGTCGGAAAAGATGCTGGAGATTGTCTTCGCCAGCTCCCAGGAGGCCCGGTATTTGGGCATCCCCAAGCGCTACCCCCTCCTTTCCATCCGCAGCCTCATCCAGGACGCCACCGGCACCTACCGGCACCTGGGAAACCAGCTTTGCATCGCGGACCGCTTCAAGATGATTGTTTAGTCCCCCCCATAGAATTTAAGAGACGACAGCAAAAGAGCCCTCTGACATCCAATTGTGTCGGAGGGCCTTTCTCTTTTTAGGGCGCAAAGAGCCACAGCGCTCCTGAAAAGCCAGTATTGCATTGTATCAAATCTGATATATACATATTGCACAAAAGTAGATGCCCATAAATAGATATTTGACCGAATTTTTGATTTTGTATTGACAATCCCGGTATTTGTGTTGTATTGTATTATCGTAATGTAAAACAATTTGGCGGGGATGATTCGATACAATATAGAACATTCACCGGCCGAGCTGTTGCACGTTCAGCACCGCGTGGCCACGCTGGTAAGGACCTCAAAAAAGCCCATCCCATAATCCATTCGATGAAAAAGGAGGCAATTCTATGTTCTGGGTAGAACTGATTATCGTTCTTGCTATGATCTTCCTGGGTACCCGCAAGGGCGGCCCCTTCCTGGCCCTGGCCGGCGGTCTTGGCATGCTGATTATGACCTTTGTACTGCGCGTTCCGCCTTCGGATCCGCCCATCACCGTCATCCGCATTATGATTGCCGTTATTGTGGCGGCTTCCTGTATGCAGGCGGCTGGCGGCTTGGACTACATGGTCAAGCTGGCGGAGCGGATTCTCCGCAAGCATCCGGAGCATATCACCATCCTGGGACCTGTGGTGGCCTACATATTTACCTTTATGTGCGGCACCGGCCACATCGTCTATAGCCTGCTGCCGGTTATCAATGAAATCGCCATGGATACCGGCGTGCGCCCGGAGCGCCCCATCTCCGCCTCGGTAGTTGCTTCCCAGAACGCCATCACTGCCTGCCCCATCTCCGCCGCCACCGCCGGCATCCTGGGCCTGATGGCTGCCTATGGCAACATCAACCTCTTTAACCTGCTGATTGTCTGCGTCCCCGCCACCCTGCTGGGCGCCATCGCCGCCGGCCTTTCGGTCATGAAGCGGGGCAAGGAGCTGAGCGAGGACCCGGAGTACCTGGAGCGGGTGCGCCAGGGCCTGGTGAAGGACTACAAGCTGGACCACAGTGACGACAAGCCGGTCACCAAAGAGGCTAAAAACTCCGTTATCATCTTCCTGGTAGCCATGCTTCTCATCGTCCTGCTGGGCGCGGTTTCCGCCCTGCGGCCCACCTTCGCCGATGGCAACAGCCTGGGAATGACCACCGTCATCGAAATCTTTATGCTGGTGGGCGCTGCCCTGATGGTGCTGGTCTGCAAGTTCGATAGCAACAAGATGCTGGATCAGCCCGTCTTTAAAACCGGTATGTTCGCCGTGGTGCTGGCTTACGGTCTTTGCTGGATGGTGAACACCTTCATCGGCGACCAGTCCGGCTACATCTCCGATACTATGGGCGCCGTGGCCAACCAGTTCCCCTGGATCTACATCATCGCGGTGTTCATCGTGGCCGCCATCACCACCAGCCAGGCCTCCACCACCATGATTATGATTCCCATTGGCATGGCCCTGAACCTGCCGGTCTACGTTATCATCGCCGGCTGGGTGGTCTGCAACTGCAACTACTTCATTCCCGCCTCCGGCCAGTGCGTAGCCGCCCTGGGCTTTGACTCCGCCGGCACCACCAAGATTGGCAAGTATGTCCTGAACCACAGCTATATGTTCCCCGGCCTGGTGATGAGCGTTGTCACCGTTGCCGTCGCCTTTGTCCTGGGAATGCTGGTCTTCTAAAATGTAAACCATCCCTGTTTACCGGCCTGGCGTGCCTTCCCATACCGGGCAGCGTGCGCCAGGCCCCATTTATGTAGGAGGTGTCCCCATGAAGCTGGCCCCGATGAATTACCATTACCTGCGCTATCCCATCAAAAAGTTCCTGGACAAGGTGGAGCGCTCCCCCTTTGACAGCATCGACCTCTACTGCTCCGCCCCCCAGCTGAATATTTTTGATTACCCCCTCAGCAGCCTTTTGGAGCTGGACCGCGACATCCGCAGCCGCGGCCTTTCCATCATGGCCATGACCCCGGAAAACTGCGTCTATCCGGTGAACTTCTGCACCCAGGACCGCACCACCAGGGAGAGCAGCATCCGCTACTACCAGCGGGCGATTGATACCGCCGAGTTTTTGGGCTGTCCCTGTATCCAGATCAGCACCGGCTTCGGCTACTTCGATGCCCCCCGTGAGGAGGCATGGAACTACTGCCGGGATTCCATGCAGCAGCTGGCCGCCTACTGCGACCGAAAAAAGATCACCCTCTTTTTGGAGGAGCTGAAGGTGACCACCTCCAATACCATCATCACCAGCGCCGACCTGGCCCGGATGCTCCGGGAGATCGATTCCCCCTGGGTGGTGGGGATGGTGGATATGGACCAGATGACCTACGCCGGGGAAACGGTGGACGATTACTTCGGGAACCTGGGGGAAAAGCTCCAGCACGTCCACTTTAACGACCGGGGCCACACCGTCCCCGGAGATGCCGATTTCCCCATGAAGGAGTATTACGACGCTATTGTGGCCCACAACTACCAGGGGACCTGCTCCTTTGAGATTTGCGACCGCCGGTATTACTGCGACCCGGACAAGGCCATTGATGATATTGTTGCCTGGCTGCGTGCCAATACCAACGAGCTTGATTAAACAAAGGAGTGTTTGACCATGTGGACCCATGAAATGTTTGGGGTAGAAAAGCCCATTATCGCCCTGCTGCACCTGGATGCCCTCCCTGGGGACCCCGGCTACTGCGGCAGTATGGATACAGTCCTGGACCATGCCCGCCAGGACCTCATCGCCCTCCAGAACGGCGGGGTGGACGGCATCCTCTTTGCCAATGAATTCAGCCTCCCCTACCAGCCGGTGGCGGATATCGCGGTGATTTCCGCCATGGCCTATATCATCGGGAACCTGAAGGAGCTTATTCGGGTGCCCTTCGGCGTCAATGTAGTGAAGAACCCCATCGCCACCATCGACCTGGTCGCCGCCACAGGGGCCCGGTTTGGCCGCAGCTGCTTCTCCGGGGCCTATATGGGGGAGTACGGCCTCTACACCTCCAACAGCGGCGAGGCCATCCGCCACCGCAAGGCCCTGGGCATCCAGGATATGAAGCTGCTCTTTAAGGTGAACCCGGAGGCGGACTGTTACCTGGTGCAGCGGGATATCCAGGTGGTGGCCCGGTCCATTATGTTCGGGGACTTTGCCGACGGCCTCTGCGTTTCAGGCTCCGCCGCCGGCAACGAGCCGGACGATAAGATTCTGGAGGATGTCTACCAGGTGGCCCAGCCCCGCCAGGTGCCGGTTTTCTGCAACACCGGCTGCCGCCACGAAAACGTGCGGGAAAAGCTCCGGTTCTGCGACGGCGTCTGCATGGGCTCCGCTTTCAAGAAGGACGGCGTCTTTAACGGCCGGGTGGACGAGGAGCGGGTGCGCTCCTTTATGGAGATTGTCCGGGAGATCCGGGCGGGGCTGTGACCCAGAAAGGACAGAGCCATGAAACGATACTTTTTAGGGGTGGACATCGGGACCTTTGAATCCCGCGGCATGCTCATCGGGGAGGACTTCCGCCCCGCCGCCGACGTCAGCGTCCCCCACACCATGGAAAACCCCCAGCCCGGCTGGTTCGAGCACGACGCAGAAGGCGTCTGGTGGGGGGATTTCTGCAAGATAACCAAAAAGCTCCTGGAGGAAAGCGGCATCGCCCCGGAGCAGGTGGCCTGTGTAGGGGCCAGCGCCCTGGGCACCGACTGCCTGCCGGTGGACGAAAACTGCCGCCCCCTGCGCCCGGCCATCCTTTACGGCATCGACGCCAGGGCGGAAAGGGAAGCCGCATGGCTTACCCAGCACTACGGGGAGCAGCGGGTGCAGGAGCTGTTCGGCCATCCCATCTGCTCCGGGGATACCGCCACCAAGATTCTGTGGCTTAAAAACAACGAGCCGGAGGTCTATGGGCGGACCTATAAGTTCCTCACCGGCAGCTCCTTCCTCACCGCCCGCCTCACCGGGGAGTATGTCATCGACCAGTTTTTGGCAAAGGGCTCCTTCCGGCCTTTATATAAGGGGGACGGGACGAAGAACGAGGCGGAATGCCCCCTCTACTGCCGCCCGGATCAGATTGCCGACTGCGCCGTCTCCACCGATATCGTGGGTCGTGTCACACCGGAGGCAGCCAGGGAGACCGGTCTGGCCCCCGGCACGCCGGTGGTCACCGGTACCGGGGATTCCACCGCCGAGGCCATCAGCGTCGGCCTGGTGGAGCCTGGCACCGCCTTCTTCCAGTACGGCTCCTCCATGTTCTATTACTACTGTGTGGACCGCTTTGTGGACCAGTTTGTTTCCCCCAATGGAAACGGCTCCCTTAAAGGGGGAAAGGTCTTCACCGTTCCCGGCACCTTTTGCATGGGGGACGGCACCAACGCCGCCGGGACCCTCACCCGCTGGGTGCGGGATACCCTCTACGCCCCGGAGCTGGCGGCCCAGGAGCAGGGGGGAGAGAACGCCTACGCCGTTATGGCGCGGGAGGCGGCGGAGGTGCCGGCCGGCAGCGGCGGTCTGATGATGCTTCCCTACATCTACGGGGAGCGCAGCCCCCTCCAGGACCCCAGGGCCGCCGGGATGATATTCGGCCTGCGGGGCGGCCACAACCGGCGGCATATTGGCCGCGCCGCCTTGGAGGCCATCGGCTACTCCACCTACCAGCACCTGCTGCTTTTCGAGGAGATGGGCCTGCCCCCCAAGCGGCTTATCACCGCCGGCGGCGGCACCAAAAACCGCACCTGGATGCAGATTATCTGCGATATGGCGGGTATTCCCATCACCATCCCGGAGCCCTGGCAGTGCTCCTCCTATGGGGACGCCATGCTGGCGGCGGTGGGCTGCGGGGCCCTGAAGGACTTCCTGGCCCTGCGGGACGCTCTGCCCCAGGGGACCGTCCTCCAGCCCAACCTGGAAAACCACGAGTTTTACAAAACCTGCTACCCCATCTTCCGGGAGCTGTACCGCGCCAACCGGGAGAGTATGTATGCCCTCCAGGAT
The DNA here is from genome assembly GCA_013316495.1 of Angelakisella sp. Lineage (GTDB taxonomy): Bacteria > Bacillota > Clostridia > Oscillospirales > Ruminococcaceae > Angelakisella. The sequence goes on along the minus strand of WSMP01000019.1, from coordinate 8,109 downwards.
AATCTGTAACAGAAGGAGGCCCCTCCAAAATGCTTATTGATACCCACATCCGTCCGGCGCTTTTCGCCCCTATCTGCGGCGACGCCGCCCGCTTTGAAAGGCGTTGCGACGAGATGAATTTCCACCTGATGAAGCCCTCACCCCTGCCGCTCCTGAAAAAGCAGTATGCCCTGGCGGATATCCGCAAGGCGGCGCTGCTGCCGGAGGACTGCTCCGCCGAGACAGGGACCCCCGCCATCTCCAACGATGAGATTGCGGCGCTGGTGGCCCTGGAGCCGGACTTTTTCCTGGGCCTGGCGGCGGTGGACCCCCGCCGAGCCGACGCCTGCCAGGAGCTGGAGCGCGCCTTCACCACCCTGGGGCTGCGGGGCCTTGTGGTGAACACCGCCCGCCTGAAGATGTACCCCGGCGACCCCCGGCTGCTGCCCCTTTACGACCTTTGCCGGGCCCACAAAAAGCCCATCCTCTTCCATGCCGGGCTTTGCCTGGAGAAGGACGCCTTGGCGAAATACGCCCGGCCGGTGGAGTTCGAGGAGGTGGTCGCCGCCTACCCGGAGGTGAATATCTGCCTGGCCCATATGGGGTGGCCCTGGGTTCAGGAGACGGCGGCCCTTCTGCTTAAATACCCCAACCTCTACGCCAATACCGCCCTGATGAACTTCGACGGGCCGTATCAAATCTACCACAAGGTCTTCCGGGAGGAGATGGGGGAATATTGGCTGGAGCACAACATCGCCGGCCAGGTGATGTTCGGCTCCGATTCCCCCCGCATCCGCCCGGTGCGGGCCAAGCGCGGCCTGGACAGCATTGCCATGGACCCGGAAACCAGGGAAAAGGTGTACTGGCGCAACGCCGCCAAATTCTTCGGACTGGAGGGACTTTGTGATGAAATTTAAGCTGAAGGAGGTCCCTATCTGCGCCAACAAGGAGTTTGAGATGCTCCGTATCACCGACGAGGTGCGGGACTATGTGGCGGAAAGCGGGGTGGAAAACGGGGTGGTCTTTGTTATCACCGAGCACACCACCACCGGCATCACCGTGAACGAAAGCCTCCCCTGCGTGGAAAAGGACCTGATGGAGATGCTGGATCGCGCTGCCCCGGAGGACTATCCCTACCACCACAACCACTATCTCCGCAGCTATGGCACCATCGGCGGCAACGCGCCGGGACACCTGAAGTCCCTCCTCACCGGGAACCACTGTGTCTTCCCGGTGGTGGAAGGCAGAGTGAAGCTGGGGAGCGCCGCGGATATCTATTTCTGCGAATACGATGGCATTAAAAACCGCAAGTATATGATTTATGTCATGGGGGAGTGAGACAGCATGAAAAGAGCCATTGCCCTGGCGGATAACTGCATCGACGTTTACTACAAGCTGGACCGGTATTATCTCACCGGCAACAGCATCGACTTTGCCCTCAACTACAAGGAGATGGGCGGGGATATTACCGAAATGACCATCCTGGGCAACGATGTTTTCGCCATGGCCCTGGAGGAGCGCCTCCGGGAGCGGGGCATCCCCCTGCGGGTGCTGGACCGCGTGGAGCGGCCCACCGGCATGGCCACCATGGACATTGTGGAAGGGGACAAGAAACATCTCCACTTTGCAGGCAACGCCATGGAGGAGATTGCCCTTTCCCCGGAGGATTTGGAGTTTATCAAGGGCTTTGACATTGTCTACGCCGAGCGGTGGGCAAAGATAGAGCGGTACATCGCAGAGCTTAAGCAGCCGGGCCAGGTGTGGGTCTACGACTTTTCCAAGCGGCTGGACCTGCCGGTAAACGACCTGTTGCTGCCTTATTTGGATTACGCCTTTTTCTCCTACGAGCAGAAGGATGATTTTATTCGAGAATTCATTAAGGGAGCCAAAGCCAAGGGGGCCGGCTGCGTCGTGGCGATGCTGGGGGAGCACGGGAGCCTGGCCTGGGATGGGGAGCGGTTCTACGAGGAAAGCGCCGAGGCGGTCCCGGTGGTGAACACCGTGGGGGCGGGGGATTCCTACATTGCCGCCTTTACCTACGGGGTGAGCCTGGGGGAGAGCATCCCCCAGTGCATGGCCAGGGGAAAGGCCCGCGCCACCCAGATTATCCAGCAGTTTAACCCCTATATCTAAATTTGGAGAGGAGAAGCGGGATGCTTACGATTGAACAGCTTTGCGCTGCCAACTACCATTACAAGCGGTACACCTTGGATTACTTCCTGGATTCGGCCCAGCGCCTGGGCTACCGCTCCATTGAGCTGTGGGCCTCCGGCCCCCATCTGCACCTGGAGGATTTTGATTACGACCGTCTGGTGGAGCTGGACAAAAAAATCCAGGCCCACAACCTGAAGCTGGCCTGCTTCACCCCGGAACAGTGCGTCTACGCCATCAGTGTTTCCCACCCGGATAAGGTCTACCGGGAGCGCACGGTGGAGTTCTTCAACCGCCACATTGAAGCGGCGGTGCAACTGAGATGCCAGCGGATGGTGGTTTCCACCGGCTTTGCTTATCTGGACCTGGATCCGGAGGACTCCTTTAACTGGTGCGTTGAGGGGATAGGCCGCATCTGCCGCAAGGCGGAACAGGAGGGGGTCACCCTGGCCCTGGAGCCCTTCACAAAGTTCACCACCCACATCTGCAACGAGGCGAGCCAACTTGTGCGCCTTATAAAGGAGGTGGGGAGCCCGGCCCTGACAGGTCTTGCGGATACGGACGTCATTGCCACCACAGGGGTGGATACATTCGGCACCTTCGTCCATATGCTGGGGAAGGAGCGGCTGGGACACGTCCACTTCCTGGATGGGAATCCCGGCGGGCACCTGGTCCCTGGCGACGGTGTTCTGGAGCTGGACGCTGCCCTCCAGACCCTGAAGGACATGGACTACACCGGCTTTTTGGGGCTGGAGGTTCTGGACCGCCGGTATGTTATGGATCCGGAAGCCGCAATGCGGCGCGCTATGGATTGGTATACCGCCCGTCTCTGAGAAAGAAAAGAAGACCCCAAAACGGCGGAGAGGACCGGCAGAGGCTGGCCCTCTCCGCCGCCAGCGCCGTGGAGAACGGGAAGAAGAGGGCAGAGAAAGGAATTTTCAAAAAAATGAAATTAGGACTTGCAAATGGAAGGAATCTATAGTATAATAGCAAAGCACCCAAAGTTGGAAGCGTAGCTCAGCTGGTCAGAGTGCCTGCTTCACACGCAGGAGGTCCACGGTTCGAGCCCGTGCGTTTCCACCATGGCGTAGCCGCCAAGGCACGCCCTACCCGGCCCCCTCGGAAGAGGGGGCCTTACCTTTGTACAAAATCCTAGTAACTGCCTGGAGTCTAAGCGTCCAAAGTGTTTTACACCGCCAAAGAAACCCCGATAAAACGGCTGGCAAAGCCATTCTATCGGGGTTTTCTCATTGTGGGAAAAAGGGAACAAATGTTGCAAAAACACCGGAAAATGGGCTGATTTTGGGCGCTTTTCTTGCGGTAGTTAGTACGGTAGCTAACAAATCAAAGAGCGGCTATTGCATCCATCAAGCGGCTAAAATCCTCATGATCGTAGAAATCAATGGTGGTAGAATACTGCGCGTGACCGACCAATAGCTTTAGAACCTCTGGAGGGACGCTTTTGGCTACTGCCATGCTGATAAAGGTGTGACGGGTACAGTGGGGAGTAAGGCGCGGCTTTTCCCCCTTCTGGGGTATCGGCATGATACCCAGCCGGTCCAAGGTGGGGTAAAACTCCCGATCCCGGAAATTGTCCTTGTGCTTACATGTACCGGTGCTAGTTTTCACCAAATATTCCCCGCCCTCTTCGTACATCGACACGATGTAGGGCAGGATTCGCTGGTTGATGGGGACGATGCGGTTTTTTCCAGCCTCTGTTTTGGACGCTCCTACCAAATAACCGGAGACTGCCCGCTGGACACCATCCGGATCCACCAGAAAATTCAGATGGACACCCTCTTGGGTGATTCCGAAGAATTCACTGATTCGGAATCCGGTATAAATCAGACAGAGAATAATACGAACACTGGGGTCATCGTCGTTCTGGAAGAGCAGGTCAATCTCTTCCTGTGTGAAGATGTCCTTCTTTTTCCAGTCCATAGGCGGCATCACAATAAAATCGGCATAGTTTTTATCGATGATATCGTCCTGCATAGCGTTCTGGCATAGCTGGCTGGCCAACTGCCGGATTTTGTCACAGCTGGAATAGGATAACCCCGCCGCGCTGGCTTCATCAATTACCTGCTGGAAAAGGGGCGTGCGAATCTCCCGCATTTTGGCATCCTTATAAGCCGATAGCCGCTTCCATGCAGAACGGTAGCTTTCCTGACCCTTCTGGCCAAGCTGCCGGAAGTGGACTTTCTGCCAATCAAGATAAACTCGTTCCAATGTAGCGGAGTGGTGTGGGCCTACCTGGGGCCTTGGATTCTTTGCCAATTCCTCCAGGGCCTCCGTCCGGGTTGTGAAATAGCCCAGGATAATCTTCTCCTGCTTGCCATTTTCGTCAAAGCCAGCGGTGTGGTATGCCACCCATGGCCTTGTGCGACGGCCAGGGAGCTTGTACACGCTGCCGGTTCCGTTTGGTCGTTTCATGGCCTTTCTTCGGGGCTTTCCTTTCCGCTGTTCCCAGCCGCAAAGGATGCAAAAGGCTCCATCTGGAACTTCCTGGCCGCATTTTATACAGGTCATTGACTTTTCACTCCTTTATCTGCTATGATAAAGGAGCAGAATAATCCCGTCCCAAACAGGTTTTTCTGCCCCTGGCCCCTTCGGTGTTGGCGCACCGGAGAGGCTTTTTTCACGCCTGAGCCTCCAACACATCCATCGCGCGGGACAGCAGCTCCGACATACTGATGCCATGCCGTTCTTTGTAGCTTCGGATACGTTCGGCCAGCTCCGGCTTAACCTGCGTGGAGATCTGCCGGTAGGCCTTTTTGTTGTAACGATTTTTGACGGTACTACTGGTTTGCGTTCTTCGTTCCATGCTGTGCTTTACCACCCCGTTCCGCTTGGAAGGGGTGGTGGCAAGCCCATCCCCTCCTTTTAACCCTGGAGGTCCTCCTTCAAATCATTGATGAGGGTATCAATTCTTTGATCTGTCCGCTCTTGGTACGCCAAATTACTGTTCAAACTCCTTCCTTTATCTTCTGTTTGCCTGGATCTTCGTCATGAGGGCTTTCTGCAAAACCTGCGAGAAGTTAATCCCCATCGACACCGCGCGTTCGTTGAGTGTTCCTCCGTAAGTCTGGTAGCCTTTCAGATCGGGAAACTCAACCCAATAAGCGTTGTCCTCCTTGTGGAAAACTGCGGGATAAACAAACAGCATGATACGACCTCCAATTGGTGGAGGAGCAGGGCTTATTTTAGCCCGGTCTTTCCTAGAATGTGCGGTAAAAAATATCCTCCAAGGAAATATCCAGGTCATCGAACAGGCTGCACTGGAAGTGCGTTACCAAAGCAGCCCGCTCTTCCTTGGACATCTTGGCAAGCTGCCAGTCGGGATAAAGGGCGTAAATATCATGGAGGACAAATTCTGTCCCGTTAGTCCGGTAGATCTCCAAAGACTTTTCTTCAGGACTGACAAGCCAGTATTCCCGGACGCCACATTTGGCATAGGTCTCTTTTTTGTAGGTCCTATCGTTCCTCGCTGTGCTGGGGGAGAGAACTTCCACCACCAGGTCAGGAGCGCCGTGCACTCCATCGTTCTTGATTTTATCCGGATCGCAGACCACCATGAAATCGGGGACAAACTGGTTGTCCTCATCCAAATAGAGGTCCATACCATTGGCAATGGGGGTGCATTTTTTTCCATACAGATAATTACCAAAGAGCCGTGAAATGTTATATGATACCTGGTTGTGGTTGAAGGATGGCCGGGGGGACATCATTACCACTTTGCCCCCGATTATCTCCTCGCGCCGCTCTTCTTGGTACGCCAGATTGTCGTTCATGATGTGCCCCTTTCCTTATTCCTCTGCAATCCACTCCGGGTCCAGTACACCGATGACCCGGCCATGGCACCAGGTGCTTTCGGTCATGGGGATGGGGTCGTAGGTGGGGTTAAGGGAAATCAGCTCCCCATTTCCAAGTTCCTTGACGTAGCCGCTGCCATCAACGCTGAAAACGCCGATTTCCCCCAGCTCGCTCTCCTCGGCTTCCTCGATTATTAGGATGTCCCCATTGTGGTAGCGGGGTTCCATGCTGTCTCCACTGACCGGGATACCAAAAGCTGCGCGGCGGGTCAGGTCGTTTTCTCGGACATAGATGGTCTCAAAGGCTTCCGGCCCCAGGTAGGTGCCGGTGTCGGCGCTGGCGGACTGGGTGGCGCAGCGAAAGGGGACATAAACTATGTTGTCCTCCTCTTCTGTTTCCACTGGTAGCCTCCGTTGGCGTTCATCCGCCACCCGTTCGGCCTCCTCGTCCAAAACAAAATCAACAACTTTCTTACCGTGCCCGTCTAGGGTGCGGTATTTTTTTATGTGTTCCATTTCGGTGGGGGTGGCATGCGTTTCCCTATGAATCTGCATCTCGTCTTGAAACAAGTAATTTGCGTCTACTCCAAGAACTTTCATCAGCTTGGATAGAATAAGCATATTTGGTTCGCTGTTTCCTTTTTCATATCCGTTATACGTTGGTTTAGCTACACCAATTTCCTTTGCCAGTTGCTCTTGTGTTAGCTTTTTTTCAAGGCGTGCAGCCTTCAAACGGTCTATAAAAGCCATCGCATCATCTCCTTGGTGTTTTTTATCTTAACACCAAAAATAATATTAGTCAACACAAAAAGTCGGATTTTTCAAACTTTTTCCATAGAATCTCTTAACATAATCGGATTTTGCGACTATAATTTTGGTAAAGTTCAGAAAACTTGATCAAGGAGGTGATAATCGTGACTATTGCAGAGTGTAACGCAAACGTTCCGCAGAATCTGAATCGGATAATCGAAGAAAGAGGCTTAAAGCAAAGCGCTGTAGCTGGCTGGGCGGGATACTCTAAACAGCAGATGACAGCTATGCTCAATGGCCGCCGTATCATCCGTCCCTGTGATGTTATGGCGATTGCCATAGCCCTGGAAGTCGATGTCGGGGACCCGTTTGTGGATGCGGGTCAGGAAAGCGCATGAGAAAGCCGCCCCCAGCGGGAGGCGGCAGGCTAAGTAGGCAATCTGGACAAACAAAGGCGCATATGCTGAATAAAAGGGGGTGTTGTTATGGTGATTTTTGATCCGGTGTATGTGACAGAGGTCCTCAACGACATCCTGTCCCGAAGAGGATTGAGCGCATCGCTTGTATTAAAGGACAGCCAAATCTCTTCTGCGGGCCAGCAGTGCGAAAAGGGCCCTGCCGTGCTGTCTGATTGCCAGCAGAAACAGAGCAGCGCCTAAAAGGAGCTACTCTGCGATGAGAGGAAGTGATGAAACTGAAAAGGAAGGACCCAGAGAAGTTTAGCCCTGACCTGGAGGCGTTCTTGGATTTCCTGCGATATGCTGCGGAGCAGCATGAAATCGCCAAAACAGCTCAAATGGAGGCGGATGCTGTCACCCAGGACATCCTCCACACCTTGGAGCTCCAGGACCCGGACCGCGCTTATATGGAGCGGTTGGCCCGGAAGCTCAAGAGGACCCGCCGGGAGCGGCGCCTGGCGAAAGACACCGCCGCGCGGACAAGCTGTATCGCAGACTGGGTAAGTAAAAACGCCGCAGTTATCAAGTCCCTGGAGCGTCTGCTGGGTGAGGTTCGCAGGGAGGAAAAGAAAGCGGCAGGGAGGATATACATACCCCGAACCCAGGCGCTAGAGGATATCAAACCGGTTTCATTCGGAAGGTTCCAAGATACGGAGTATGCCGTCCAGGAAGGCGGCTTGGTCCAGGCAGCAACGGCTGAAGAAAAGAAAGGCGGTGATTAGGCTGCAGCAGGACTTGCCGCTCTCCAGGGCGGAATAGGCTCTGGTACTCATAAGTAGACGGTGGGCCATTTCCTCCTGTGGGATGTTGAGAGCTGCCCTGCACCTTAAAAGTTCTCCCCGGAGGTATGCTTTCAAATCGTTGTAGAGCTTCTTTTTCTTCATGGTAAATCTTTCCTCCATATACAAGATTTACCAAAATTCTACAAAGAATATGAAGTATACGCCATGAAGTGTGAT
>WSMP01000218.1 GCA_013316495.1 Angelakisella sp. | reverse complement strand
AATTCACAGCGAAGTCGGGTCATTGTATCCGATTATTTATATACTTAATAGTTAAGGTGATTAAAAATGAACGACAACTTTATCCTCCGCCTCCAAAATATCACCAAATCCTTTGGAGATACCCAGGTGCTGCGGGGAATCAGCATCGACATCCGCCAGGGGGAGTTTATCACCTTCCTGGGCTCCAGCGGCTGCGGCAAGACCACAACCCTGCGAATTATTGCGGGGCTGGAGGAGCCGGACAGCGGCGCGGTGCTGCTGGAGGGCCGGGACGTCACCGCCCTGGCCCCCAACAAGCGGGATGTAAACACCGTTTTTCAGAGCTACGCCCTCTTCCCCCACATGACGGTGGAGCAGAACGTGGCCTACAGCCTGCGGCTGAAAAAGGTCCCAAAGGAGGAGCAGCAGAGGAGCGCCCAGGAGCTTTTGGAGCTGGTGCAGTTGGCCGGGTACGAAAAGCGGATGCCCTCGGAGCTTTCCGGCGGGCAGCGGCAGCGGGTAGCCATCGCCAGGGCGCTGGCGGGGCGGCCCAGGGTGCTGCTGCTGGACGAGCCCCTGGGGGCCCTGGACCTTCAGCTGCGCCGCCAGATGCAGGTGGAGCTGAAGCGCCTTCAGAAAAAGCTGGGGGTCACCTTCCTCTACATCACCCACGACCAGGAGGAGGCCCTGAACATGAGCGACCGCATTGTGGTGATGCGGGAGGGCCGCTTTGAGCAGATTGGGACGCCGGGGGAGGTGTACGACCACCCCCGCACCGCCTTTGTGGCCCGGTTTGTGGGCAGCGCCAACGTCATCCGGGGGGTGGCCCGGCGGAGCGGGGAAGAGACACGCCTGGAAACGCCGGGGGGCTCGCTCCCCTTTCTGCCGGGGGAGTGTCATTGTCCCGACGGGGCGGCGGTATCCCTGGCGGTTCGCAGCGAGCAGCTGCGGTTTGAGCGAATGGTTGCCAGCGGCGCCCAGGGGGATGGCATCCAGGCGGTGGTGAAGGAAAAGAGCTTTGCCGGGGGGATGCTGCGCATCACCTTTGCCCTGGCCCAAGGGGAGGAAGTGGTGGCCAGCCGCCACGGCATCGACCTGGATTTGCACCCGGAGGAAAAAGTCCTTCTTTCCTGGGAGCCCCAGGCCGCCACAGTGGTGGAGGAGGACGGGACATGAAGCCAAAAACGCTGAAAAAGCAAGGGCCCGCCTGGCTGATGGCCCTGCCCCTCTATCTCTTCACCCTGGTCTTTGTGCTGGGACCGCTGGTGTATATGCTGGTTCTCAGCTTCCTCCGGCGGGCGGAGGTATGGGGGGTTACAGGCCAGCTGACCCTGGAAAATTACAAAAATATCCTGGCCCCGGTCTACCTGCGGACCTTTGTGGAATCCTTCCGGCTGGCTGTCACCAGCACCCTCCTCATCGCCCTCATCGGCTATCCCTTCGGCTACTTTATGGCGAAGCTCCGGGGGCGGTGGAAGCAGGCCGCCATGCTGGCGCTGATGATTCCCTTTTGGACAAGCTCCCTCATCCGTCTGTACGGCTGGATTGTCATTCTCCGCTCCGGCGGGGCGCTGGACCAGCTGCTGATGGGCCTGGGCCTCACCGATTCCCCCTTGCGGATGCTGTACACCTATCCGGCGGTGGTGGCGGGGATGGTCTACGCGCTGCTGCCCTTTATGATTCTGGCGGTTTACTCCAGCGCCGAAAAGATGGACTGGAGCCTGGTGGAGGCGGCCAGAGACCTGGGAGCCTCCGCCCCGGCGGCCTTCCTTACCGTCACCTTCCGCCTCACCCTGCCAGGGCTTCTCTCCGGGGTGATCCTCACCTTCATCCCCTCCATGGGCCTTTTCTTCATCGCGGATATCCTGGGGGGCAACAAGGTGGTGCTGGTGGGCAGCGTTATCCAGGACCAGCTGACCCAGGCTCATAACTGGCCCTTCGCCGCGGCCCTCAGCGTGGTGCTGATGCTCCTTACCAGCCTGCTGATTTGGTTTTACCGCCGGGTGGCCCATGTAAAGGAATTGGAGGGGCTGCTATGAGGAACCGCCAAAAGCTGCCAAATCTTTACCTTGCCCTGATTCTGGTGCTGATGTACCTGCCCATTCTGCTGGTGGCAATCTATTCCTTCAACGATGGGCGGTTAAGCTCGGTATGGGAGGGCTTTTCCCTGCGGTGGTACAAGGTGCTGCTGCGGGATACCGCCATTTTTGAGGCTTTGGGC
>WSMP01000217.1 GCA_013316495.1 Angelakisella sp. | reverse complement strand
GTCCGGGAGATTGGGGGCCTTTTTGCCGCGGCTTTTTCCGGGGAGAGGGGAAGGGGTAGTCCTCCATCCCCCCAAAATAAGCGCCCCCGGAGCAGGCCGCTCCAGGGGCGCTGTGGTTCAGTCCACCGAGATTACCATAACCGGGCAGTTCTGCTGGGCCTCCAGGGCCGCGCTTTCCGCCGCGCCGGGGACCTCCGGGACGATGACCTCCGCCAGGCCGTCCTCCCCCATGGCGAAGACCGCCGGGCAGAGGGTGGGACAGAGGCCGCAGCCGATGCAGCCGGAGCGGTCAATAAAGGCGTTCATAGACACCCCTCCTTTCCCCTGTAGTGTGGGAAGGGAGGAGGGGATTTATTCCGCCTTTGAAAAAATCACTGCGGCCTTTGCGCTGGGCGCAGCTCGATGTGCAGCTCCATTCCGAGGCCCCTGGCAACCCGGTTCATCAGTTCCAGGGACGGGTTGCAGTTGCCGCCCTCCAACCGGCTGAGGTTGCTTTGGCAGATGCCGGTTCTTTCGGCGAGCTGCGCCTGGGTAAGACCTTGGGCAATCCGGGCCTCGATAATTTGGGAAATAAGCTCATATTGAGGACGCAGGTCCTCATATTCCGCAGCCACCTTGGGGTCAGAAAGAAACTTTTCCCGGAGTTCCTCCCATTCCGGGAAGCTATCTATAGATACCATCCGTCCAACCTCCTTAAAAAATCCTCTTTATGCCGCAACGCTGTCTCCAATTCCTTTGCCGGTGTTTTCTGATCTTTCTTTACAAAGCCATGCAGCAAAACAAGAGTATCTTTTACACAAAGGAAATAGAAAATACGCGAAATATTATTCCCATGTTGAATCCGCAGCTCCATCAGTCCCTTATATCGGTCCCCTTTAATGCTACGCACATAGGGCATCCTGAGGGAAAGACCGTATTTCTCCAGTAAATCCAGTTCCCAAATCGCTTTTGCTCTGTGACTGGTCGGAAGAGACAATAAAAAGTTTTCGATGACATCTTCCCCGGCTGCTGTCTTATAACGGAGTAATTTCCATGCCACAAAAAGCCTCTCCCTTTCGATTATATCATATATGATATAATCCGTCAATCATTACTCACTGGGTGTAGTTATCAAAGTACCCCTGGATGTAGACGATGGGGGTGCCCTTGTCCCCGGAGCCGGAGGTGAGGTCGCAGAGGGAGCCGATGAGGTCGGTGAGGCGGCGGGGGGTGGTGCCCTGGCTTTCCATCCGGCCGGTGAGGTCCCCGTCCTTTTGGCGGATGTACTCCTTGATGGCCTCCTGAAGGGCCTCGCCGGTGAGGTGGGCGAAGTTGTTGTCCGCCAGGTATTTCAGCTTCACCTCGTTGGGCTGGCCGGTGAGGCCGTCGGTGAAGCCGGGGGAGACCACCGGGTCGGCCAGCTCCCAAATCTTCCCCACCGGGTCCTTGAAGGCCCCGTCCCCGTAGACCATGGCCTCCACCGTTTTGCCGGTGGCGGCTCGTATTTTTTCCTGCACCGCCAGGGCGAAGGCCTGGCAGTCCCTGGGGAAGAGCTTCACCCGCTCCTCGGTGGCCTTGTTGGAGCCCAAAAGGCCGTAGTCCGGGTTGTAGCCGCTGCCCTCCACCGGGGCGGAAAGGATGTCGTCCATCCCGGCCAGCCGCTCCGCCCCCGCCGCACGGAGGATGGCCTTGGTGCGCTGGCGGGTGTGGATATCGCAGGTGAGGACATTTTTGGTGTGGGCCAGGATGGCGGTGGGGTCGTTGCTCAGCAGAACCTGGCACTGGGCCCCCTCCCCTTCGATGATGGAGGTGTAGAAATCGATGTAATCCACCCCGGTAAAGGGATGGAGGACGGTGCCGAACTTTTCCCGGAACTGCTCCCTCGTAAGGGTATCCCGGTAGGGGTCCACCCCGGCCTTATCCAGGGCCTCCTGGCTCACCAGGTGGTTGCCCACCTCGTCGGAGGGGTAGGAGAGGAGGAGGACAATTTTTTTCGCCCCCCTGGCAAAGCCCCGCAGCAGGATGGAAAAGCGGTTGCGGCTGAGGATGGGGAACACCACCCCGATGGTCTCCCCCCCCAGCTTCCGGCGGACGTCGGCGGCGATTTGGTCCACCGTGGCGTAGTTCCCCTGGGCGCGGGCCACCACCGCCTCGGTGACCGCCACCACATCCTTTTCCCCAATGGGGATGTTCTCCCTTTGGAGGGCCGCCACCACGGTATCCGCCACAATGGCGGCCAGGTCGTCCCCCTCCCGGAT
>WSMP01000216.1 GCA_013316495.1 Angelakisella sp. | reverse complement strand
TCTGTGCTTGCTGGCCCCGGAAAAGAGCGTTCCTTCCCAAATTCCGCCGCCGGAGCCGGAGATCAGTGCCGCCCCGGTGCCTTCCGGCCGCGCCCCTGCTCCCAGCAGCGCCTCCAGTAAACCACCGCCCCCGCCCTCCAGCAGCAGCCAGCCGGAACCTGGGGAGCTATCCCAGGCAGAGGCGGAAAAGCCCCCGGTTGAGGACGACATGGAAGCGCGGTTCCCGCCGGCGGGGGAGAAGGACCAGCGGGACGAGACCACCAAGCGGCTGGAGGAATTCCTTGAAGGCGCCCGGCTGGGCACCTTTGTGGCGGACATTAACAACGGCTCCAAGGGGGAATTTTCTTCCATCGAGGAGCTGGATAAAGGGGTGCTGCTGGCCTGCGGCATCTTCAGCCACTGGCAGGACTGGAGCAAGGAGGCTGTAGAAGAGCGGGTGCGTTTTTACTTTGGAGAAAACGCCATGGTGGACCACTACGCGCAGAATGGCTTGCTTTATGGCTGGGAGTATGATGAAGAAACCGAGAACCATATCCCGCCAGGCCGGGACTACCTCAGCTTTTCCTGCCCGCGGGTACTTTCCTGGCAACAGGAGGGGGACGAGTACGCAGTGATTTTTACCTCCTATGCAGTGGCCCCAGGCCGTGTCGTATCCCCCGACCATGAGATGGACTTTGATTCCTGGGAGGAAGCGGAAGATTGGTACAAGGAGCACGGGGCCCAGGCCAAAGCTATCCTGCGGGAGGGGGAGGACGGAAGCCTTATTTTCCAATCCCTGGAGGTTTTAAGGGGCTGCGACCCCTGGGAGCAATAACAGAACAGCGCAGCAGGGACAGCCGGGGAACCCCAGCTGTTCTTTTATATGCTACATAAACGGCGCGAAGAGCCGCAGAAAGGCCGCCAGCAGCCGTTTATACCAGGGCTCCGCCGCCAGCTCGGCAAGGGTGATGCGCTGGCTTTTGGAGAGGGTATGCCGGATGTCCCCGGCAATTTTCCCCACCGCAGGGCAATCCCAAAGGGCTACCGCGCACTCGTGGTGGAGGTAAAGGCTGCGGAAATCCAGGTTAGCGGTCCCAACGATGGCGGCCTCCCCGTCGCCCACCGCCATCTTGGCGTGGATGAAGCCAGGGCTGTATTCCCATACCTCCACCCCCGCCGCCAGCAGGGGCGGGTAGTAGGAGCGGGTGACCATATGGACGAACCACCGGTCCCCCTGGCGGGGGCAGAGGACCCGCACCTGCACCCCGCTCTGGGCGGCGGTGCAGAGGGTCTGCAAAAAGCGGTTATCCAGGATGAGATAAGGGCTGGTGAGCCAAATATACCGCGTCGCCCGGCTGATAAGCTGTAGGTAGGCGTTTTCCGCTACCTGGTGACGGTCCAGGGGGGAATCGCAGTAGGGCTGCACCCAGCCGGGGGAGAGGGGGGAGGTCTCAGTGCCCTCCACCGGCCAGGGGAACTGGTAGCGCTCCGGCTCCGGAACCGGGCCGCCGCCCCCGGAGCACCAAAGCTGGAAGAACATCCGGGTCAGGCTCCACACCCCCGGCCCCCGCAGCACCACGGCGGTGTCCTTCCAGTGGCCGTGGAGCCGCTTTTTGTTGATGTATTCATCCGCTAGGTTGATGCCCCCACAGATGCCCAGCCGTCCATCAATGATGCAGAGCTTCCGGTGGTCCCGGTAGTTAAGGCCGGGGTCTATCCCAGGGCCCAGGAGGTTGTAGACCAGGGTGGAGATGCCCCATGACTCCAGCTGCTGCCGGGTGCCAGGGGGCAGGGTGCCAATGCACCCCATGTCATCCCAAAGGACCCGCACCTCCACCCCTGCCTGGGCCTTCTGCCGGAGAATGGCAAGGACGCTGTCCCACATCTCCCCCGGCTCCAGGATGAAATATTCCAGCAGGATAAATTTTTCTGCCCTTGGCAGCTCCCGGAGCATCACCGCCAGCTGCTCTTCCCCCAGGGGACAGTAGTCCACCTGGGTGTTTCCCATAGGCCCAAAGCCGGAGATGTTGTGCAAATAAGCAGCCTGCACCCCCAGGGAGGGTCGCTTTCGCAGCAGCTCCTCCAGCGCGCCGGAATCCGGCTGGAAAAACAGTTTCTGCTCCTTCTTGGCCCGGAGAAGGGCCTTTTTTCGTTTGCCGGAGGGTCCCCGCCGTCCCCAGGTGAGCCAGAGGAGGGCTCCGGCGGGGGGCAGCCCCAGAAGGAGCAGCACCCAGGCCGCCTTGTAGGAGCCGTTTTCCTCCCGCACCGCCACC
>WSMP01000215.1 GCA_013316495.1 Angelakisella sp. | reverse complement strand
GCCGCCGATGATGAGTACATCGTAATAATTTTTCAGTTCCAAGGTGACACGTCCTTTATTTTTTCTTCTTGCGCACCCGCTCATAAACCGCCAGGGTGCGCTCTGCCAGCTCCCTGGCGCCGTTTTCCCGGATGGAGGCGATAACCGATTCCTTGAAGCCCTGGAGGGCCTCCACATCCATGGACTGAATCTGCCGCAGCTTCTGGATCATCTCCTCCGGGGAATTGAAGTTGAAGCCGTTTTTGCCGTCCCGCACCTGGTCCGCGTTGAGGGGATCGGTGCGCTGCAAAACCGGCAGGCCGGAGCACATCCCCTCCAGCATGGAGATGGAGTTGGCATCGGAAAGGGAGGCGGTGACATAGACGTCACAGAGGGCGTAATAGGGGGGGAGGTCCTCGTGCTCCACCTTGCCGGTGAAGGTGACCATGCCGCCGATGCCCAGCTCCTGGGCCTGCTGCTCCAGCTCCGGCCGCACCGGCCCATCCCCAATGACCACCAGGTGGATGTTATCCTCCGGGGCCACCGCCGCCTTCCAGTATTCCAGCAGCACGTCCACGCTCTTTTCCCGGCCCAGCCGGCCCACAAAGCAGGCCACCATGGAGCCCTCCCGGATGCCGCACTTTTCCCGCAGCTCCTGCTTTTTCTCCTCCGGGACCTCCTGGGGGGAGAACTGGTCCACCTCCACCGCGTTGGGGATGACGTTTACATCCTTTTTAAGGCCGGTGAGGCGGAAGTACTCCTGGCACTTTTGGGAGGGGCCGGTGAGGGCGTTGGAGTGCTTGGCGATGAACTTAAAATAGTGGTGGGAGACATCGGTGGCCGCCTTCACAAAGGGCTTTGGGGCAATATAGTAGATATAGTCATCGTACATGGTGTGAAGGGTGTACACCAGGGGCACCCGGAGGATTTTGGCGCAAAGGAGGCCGGACATCCCAATGCCGAACTCGTTATGGATATGGATGATATCCGGGGCGAACTCCCGCACCAGGCGCAGCCGGGAATTGCTGATAGGGAGGCTGAGGCTGTAGTTGTAGAACCTCCTGGAGGTATGGGCGGGGCAGTGGAGGATGCCGTCCTCCACATAATGATGCCGGGCCCCGGCATCGGCGGTGACCACCAGCACCTCATGCCCCAGCTGTACCAGACCATCCCGCAGAATCTTCACATGGGTGACCACCCCGTTGATGTGGGGGAGATAGGTTTCGGTAAACAGCGCGATCCGCATAGCTTTTTAACCTCCTTGGCAAATTTCCCATACATATTCTGCCTGCTTATCCAATACAGTATAACATATTTCCCCCCTGGTTACAATTCCCACAAAAGAAAAAGCCCCTCCCGAAAAAAGGAGGGGAAAGGGTCAGTCCAGCTTTTCCAGAAGCACCTGATTTAAAATATTCGCCGTAGCCAAAGGGGTGGGGGGGGAGGTGCCCTCGGTGAGGCAGGCCGCGGTTCCGAAGGAGGCCGCCGTTTTGAGGGACTGGACCAGGCTCTTTTTGGTGGCCTGCCCAAGGACAAAGCCCGCCAGGCAGTAATCCCCGGAGCCCACGGCGGAGACGACGGAAACGTTGGGGACCATCACCTGATAGACCCCCTCCGCCCCGGCGTAAAGGATGCCGCTATCCCCCATGCTTACCAGGCAGTGGCAGACCCCCCGGCCAGTAAGCTCCCGGCAGAAATCCACAATCTCCGGGGTGCCGGGCAGCTCCCGCCGGGCCATCTCCTCCAGCTCCTTCCGGTTGGGCTTGATGAGCCAGGGGGTGAACCGGCCTATCTCCTCCAGGGTGAAGCGGGCGGAGGTATCCAGGGCCACCAGGCCGCCCCGTTCCCGGATGGCGAGGCAGATATCCAGGAGGATCTGGTCGCTGATGCCCGCCGGCAGGGTGCCGGAGATGACCACCAGGGTCCGCTCCCGCACCTCCCGGCCCAGGAGGAGCAGCAGCTCCTCTACCGCTTCGTAGGGGACGGTGAAGCCCTCCCGCAAAAAGCGGGTGACGGTGCGGCTTTCCTCCACAATGGCGATGTTTTCCCGTGTGTAGCCGGGCACCGGCAGGATGGTGTAGCGGATGCCCTCCCGCTTTAGGGGTTCCTCGTACCGCTCCCGGTTGTGGGCGCCGGCCAGCACCAGGGCCAGGCTTTCCACCCCGTAGATGCGCAGGGCACGGGAGACGTTCATGGCCTTGCCGGCGGATTCGTACTTTTCGCTGAGGACGTGTCACCTTGGAACTGAAAAATTATTACGATGTACTCATCATCGGCGGC
>WSMP01000214.1 GCA_013316495.1 Angelakisella sp. | reverse complement strand
TTCCTCAAGACCATCGACCAAAGGCTGAAAAGCCCCTCCATCAGCGACGACATCTGGGAGGAAGCGAAGAAGCAGCTCTTTGATGAGTACCGGGACAGCGCCTGCCTGGAAATGTGCAGAAGGCTCATCGCCGAATTTGAGGCGGTGAACAATTACACCAAATACCGCACCGACCTGGAGGAATTCATCCGGGAATCCCAGTACGAGGATTTCGACGCCGGGGAGCAGGAGACGGTCTGTGTTTCCACCATCCACAAGTCCAAGGGCCGGGAATTCGACAGCGTCTATATGCTCCTGGATCAACCAAAGGCAGGCAGCGACGGGGAGCGCCGCAAGCTCTACGTGGGGATCACCCGCGCCAAGACGAATCTGTACATCCACTGCAACACCGGGCTTTTTGCGGGGTATAGCCTCCCCGGCGTGGAGCTGCTGGAGGACCATACCCAATATCCGGAGCCGAAGCGGCTTACCCTCCAGCTGACCCACCGGGATGTTGTACTGAATCTCTTTAAAGAGAAGGGGAAAAAGCGGCAGATCCTCCGCCTGCGCAGCGGAATGCCCCTGGGCCTGCGGGGGGATTATCTGGTGGCGGAAGAGGGCTTTGCCGCGGCCAGGTTCTCCAAGGCCTGCCGGGAACGGCTGGATTCCCTGACGGCGCGGGGATACCGCTTCCGGCGGGCGGCGGTGCGGTTTATCGTCGCCTGGAAGGATACGGAGGAGGACAAGGAATGGGCGGTGCTGCTGGCGGATTTGGAGCTGGAAAAGGAGGCTGATGGGCATTAAAAAGACTCTGCAAATTTTTTCCAACTTCCCCGGAAAGCATCTTTACTTTTTTGCGCTGAAATGGTAAACTGGTACTGTATAGGAGGTGAGCTTGTGAATCCAAAACTCAAGGATTCCAATGTAGAATATCTTTACAAGGCGGTACTTTCTCTGGAGACGATGGAGGAGTGCGACCGTTTTTTTGACGACCTTTGCACGGTGCCGGAGCTGAAGGCGATTTCCCAGCGGCTCCAGGTGGCAAAGATGCTGTGGGACCACCGGGTGTACAGCGATATCGTCCAGGCCACCGGGGCCAGCACCGCCACCATCAGCCGGGTGAACCGCTCCCTGAACTACGGGGTGGACGGGTACGAGGTGATCTTCCGGCGTCTGGACCAGGCGGATGGAAAAGATGGCGGGGTATGAGGAGACCTTTGCCCGGTACTACGACGCCCTGACGGCGGATGTGGACTACCGGGGCCACGGGGCCTATTTAAAGAGCCTGGCGGAGCAGTACGGGGGCAGGTTTCGGCTTGTCCTCGATTTGGCGTGCGGCACCGGTTCCTTGGCGGTGGAGCTGGCCCGGCTGGGGGCGGAGGTCATCGGGGTGGATGGCTCCCAGGAGATGCTGGCCCAGGCCATGAACAAGAGCCTTGGCCTTGCGCCGCCCATCCTCTATCTCTGCCAGGATATGGAGGAGCTGGACCTTTACGGGACGGTGGACACCACCCTTTGCACCCTGGATAGCCTCAACCATCTGCCGGGGAAGGAGGCCCTCCGCCGGACCCTCCACCGGGTTTGGCTCTTCACCGAGCCGGGGGGCCTTTTTCTCTTTGATATGAACACCCCGGAAAAACATATCCGCCGTCTGAATGGCTCCACCTACCTGCGGGAGACGGAGGAGGTCTGCTGCATCTGGCAGAACACCCTGGACCCCCAGGACAACAGCGTGGGAATCGAGCTGGATTTTTTTGTTGGGGAGGGCGGGGAGCGCTACCGCCGGTACAGCGAGAGCTTCCGGGAATACGCCTACCCCAAGGAGGAGATTCAGGCCCTGCTGGAGGCGGAAGGGTTCCGGCTGCTGGGTCTCCGGGGGGATTACACCGACGGTCCCCCTTCGCCGGAGGAGGAGCGGATTATCTACATCGCCAGGAGGGAATGAAAGATGGGGAAACTTATCCGGGCCATTTCGGAAAACGGCATGGCTGTCTGCTACGCCCTGGATTCCACCGATATGGTGGGGACGCTGGAGCGGTATCATAAAACAAGCGCGGTGGTCACCGCCGCCGCGGGGCGGCTTCTCACTGCTGCCTCCATCATGGGTTCGATGCTCAAGGGGGCAAAGGATTCAGTTACCCTGCGCATCACGGCCGGCGGCCCCGCCGGTTCGGTGATTGCGGTGGCGGACGCCCTGGGCAACGCCAAGGCCTACGCCCAGAACCCTGTGGTGGAGCTGCCCCTGAACCCGTACGGCAAGCTGGACGTCTCCGGGGCGGTGGGGAAGGAGGG
>WSMP01000213.1 GCA_013316495.1 Angelakisella sp. | reverse complement strand
GTGCCCGGCTGATGGAACCCATCTCCGGGGAGATTCGTCTGGAAGGATGGCCGGTCCAAACCATCCCCCGCCGGGAGCTGGCCCGGATGGTCTCGGTGCTGCCCCAGGTGCGGCCGGTAAGCGCTATCCCGGTGGAAAGCCTGGTAGCCCACGGGCGCTTTCCCTACCTGGGCTGGCCCCGGAGGATGAGCAGGAGCGACCGGGAAAAGGTGGAGGAGGCGCTGATCCTGGCAGGGGTGGCGGAGTACCGCCACCGCAGCGTGGCGGAGCTTTCCGGCGGCCAGCGGCAGAAGGTGTACTTTGCCATGGCTCTGGCCCAGGATACCCCCCTGGTCCTTTTGGACGAGCCGGCCACCTACCTGGATCTGGGCCATCAGTTGGAGCTGATGGAGCGCATATCCCTCCTGCGAAGCCGGGGGAAAACGGTGGTCGCGGTGCTCCATGACCTTCCCCAAGCCCTGGAGTGGGCCGGGCACATTGTGGTGATGAAGGATGGGCGGCTGGCAGGGGAAGGGAGCCCGGAGGAGGTCTTCCGCCAGGGCATCCTGGACCAGGTGTTCGGTCTCACCTGCCGCCGTCTGACAGTGGATGGACAGGAGCGGTACTTCTTCACAAAGGGCAAGAGAGAAGGCGGAAGCGCCTGAAAAATTTCGGTTCCCAAACGCCCCGGTGGGCGTTCCAAAATATATGCCACTTCAGTGGGAAAGGACTGGAAAAGCGATGAATAAGCGAATTCGGATACTGGCGGCGGCGGTTGCCGTTATGATGGCGTTGAGCCTGGCGGGATGCAAAGGTGGAATAACCTCTGCCCAGGGGGCGAAGAACTCCGATACAGTGCAGTGGTTCAACAACACCTACGCAATCCTCACCACCGCCAACGGCCAGGATGTCACCTTGGTGGGCGGGATGAAACCGGGACTGACGGCCAAGGCCAGCGCAATGGTCAGCCTGGAGGAAAGCTGGGATGTCACCGATAAAGCCAGCGCCGATGAGACCATCCAGTGGCTCATCGACGAAGGGGGCCACCGGGCGGTATTTGCAGAGGAGATGCTCTATCTGGAGGAGCTGGAAATCACCAAGATGTCCGATGAGGAGATTTTGGAGATAATGACCGATGTTTTCGAAATGTCCAGCGAGGAAGCGACCCCCTATCTGGCCGCCATTAAGATATACCAGAAGGGGGGAGAAAAGGCCATTGACGCCTGGGATTACTGCCGTGCCATGTCGCTGCTGGGGTGGTACTACCTGGCGGAATACTATACCCTGGAGGAGACGCTGGCCAAATCCCTGGAGCTGGGCCAGGCTATGCAGGGGATGTACAGCTCCTGGGACGAGATGGTGGAAAGCTATCTGGATGGATACAGCTATTGGGCGGAAGAGGACCCGGAGGACCCGGAATCCTACACCGCCCAGCGCCGGAAAATTTATGAGGAGCTGAAGGCGGCGGAAAATAGCTGCTTTCATGTAGCCTGGGATACGGAGCTGAAGCTGGAGGGCTGATTTCTTCTGTCTGCCTCTGGAAAGAAAATCCTGCGCCAGCCGCCGCACTTGGTGCGCCGGAACAGGCCCCAAAACCTAGGGCGTGTTTGTTGACAATCCTTCCAGGAAATACTACAATAGAATCGTCAAAATTGCCCTGGGGAAAAGGGAACGCGGTGAAAATCCGCGGCAGCCCCCGCTGCTGTAAACCGGACAAACAGCAAAGAAGCGGTATCGTCGTATGCGGCTTTGTCTATCCACTGGCGGCTTGCCGCCGGGAAGGGTGCTGGGAGGAGGAAGGTGAGCCAGAAGACCTGCCCCAGGCGCGCGAACACGCAGGTTTTTCGGGCGGGAAGACGGCGATAGTCCCAGGGGGAGGTATGTCCTGGGGCCTTCGTCTTTTCCAAAAAGAGAACCCTTGCGGCTCTCTTTTCTTTTTAGTTTTGTTTGGATTATTATTAGGGGGAGGCCAAAGCCGTCCTTCCCCCGGTAAAACGGCGGGAGGTGGAAGGCATGGCGGACCGTCCCAGGGAGAAAAAGCTGCGCCGGGGCTGGACCACCGGCAGCTGCGCCGCAGCCGCCGCTCGTGCTGCTGCCCGGCTGCTTTTTGCAGGGGAGCGGGTGCCGGAGGTCCGGCTGCGGACCCCTGGGGGCTCCCTCCTCACCCTGCCGGTGGAGGAGCTTTTTTGCCGGGGGGATACCGCCTCCTGCGGGGTCCGCAAGGACGCCGGGGATGACCCGGATATCACCCACGGATTGGTGATTTTTGCCGATCTGAACCTCCGGGAGCGGGGGGGAGAG
>WSMP01000212.1 GCA_013316495.1 Angelakisella sp. | reverse complement strand
GGGATGATAAAGGCGATGCGGGTGATGCGGAAAAGGTCGTAGAAGCAGCCCAGCACCACCCCCAGGAGAAGGGAGTGGAAAAAGACTGCGGTCTGCTGGGTGATGGCGATAGCCATAGCGGTTCCCTCAGCGGAAAAGGCGGCTCAGAAGCCCGCCGCCGGAGGCCTGGGCATCGCTGTAGCCTATGTTGTAGATCTCCCCCTCCAGGGCAAGATCCCCGGACACCACGTCAATCTTGCTGATGTGCAGCCCAAAGCCCTTAATCACCAGTTCCCCCAGGTCGGTCATCAGAATCACCGTCTCCTCGTCGAAGCTCTCCACATCGGTGACGCCGCTGATGCTCACATTCTTCCGGTCCTCGATGATGATATTGTGGGGTACTGTCAGTTGCCTGTTTTCCATTGCCATCCTCCCCTTTTGTCAGTTCCCGGAAGGGGTGTTGTCCCATCCCGGCCGCTTCCGGAAAAAGCTCTTCCGGGAAGCACACTAACAGGGTATGCGGGAGGCCTGAAAAATAGACCGGGCCGTTACCCCTCCACAATGGTGTAGTTTTGGGAGGCGTTGTCCTTGGTGGTCACTTCGTTCAGGGCCGTCACCTGGATGGTGAGGGGCCTTTGGCCCAGGTTGATTTCAATTTTATCCCCCAGCTTCACCTCGTAGGAGGCCCGCGCAGCCTTTCCGTTCACCAGCACCCGCTGGGCGTCGCAGGCCTCGTTGGCTACCGTCCTGCGCTTAATGATGCGGGAAACCTTC
This sequence comes from Angelakisella sp., assembly GCA_013316495.1. GTDB lineage: Bacteria > Bacillota > Clostridia > Oscillospirales > Ruminococcaceae > Angelakisella. The sequence goes on along the minus strand of WSMP01000212.1, from coordinate 1,537 downwards.
AAATACTTATCCAGGCGCATTTGCCCACCTTCCTTTCAATCATGGAAAAAGGGGGCTGGCACAATGCTGCGCCAGCTCCCCCGTAAAAATACAGTTTCTTATTTGATGGCGTCCTTGAGGGCCTGACCGGCCTTGAAGGTCGGGGTGCGGGACGCAGCGATGGTGATGGGCTCCTTGGTGCGGGGATTGACACCAGGACGGGCGGCGCGCTCCTTCACCATAAAGGTGCCAAAGCCCACCAGGGAGAGCTTCTCGCCCTTCTTCAGCCCCTCTGTGATGGAAGCAAAAACAGCGGCTACCGCCTTTTCGCTGTCCTTTTTGGACAGGCCAGTTTTTTCCGCTACAGCGCTCACCAGTTCAACTTTTGTCATTTCAGAATACCTCCAATAGATTTTTCTTCTTTTTTGGCTTCCTGCCAAAGGTCATTGAGTTCCTCGATGGTACAGCCGGTCAATTCTATCCCATGTTTCATTGCTGCCTGTTCCATACTTGCAAAACGCCGGACAAACTTGTCCGTAGAGTAGGTCAGCGCCTCCTCCGGGTCCGATTTCACCAGGCGGGAGACATTGGCTGCGGAAAACAGCACATCCCCCACTTCCTCCAGGATGCCGCTTTCATCCTCCTGGGACAGCGCCTCTTCCAGCTCCGCAATCTCACTGCGGAGATCGGCCAGGGCGTCCGAGAGCTTTGGGTACTCAAACCCCACCTTTCCCGCACGCTTTTGTACCTTGGCGGCCCTCACCAGGGCGGGCAACGAGCGGGAAACTGCCTCCAGCGTGCTGGCTGCGGTTTCCTGATGCTTTTCCGCCTTTTTAAGCCTGTCCCAATTTTCCAGCACCTGGCCGGAGTTTTCCACCGCAACGTCCCCAAAGACATGGGGATGGCGGTACACCAGCTTTTTGCAGATACCGTCGCAGACATCGGAAAAGGTAAAACGCCCGGCCTCTTCCTCCATCCTGGCGTGGAACACCACCTGTAGGAGAACGTCCCCCAACTCCTCCCGCAGGAGGACCAGGTCATCCCGGTCGATGGCTTCCACCGCCTCATAGGTCTCCTCGATGAAATTGTTGCGGATGGTGTGGTGGTCCTGTTCCCGGTCCCAGACACAACCGCCCTCCCCCCGGAGAAGCTCCATAATCCGCAGCAGGTCATCTATATCGTAATGATCCTTGCATGTAAACGCTACCATGCTTCTCCTCCTTGGGGATATGGCCCCCGAACCGCACCGCAAAACGCGGGACGGCCCCTGACGCTTTTACTATTCTACCTGATACGGCCTGGCTTTGCAAGTACTTTTGTGATTTTTTCATTGTTTGGCAATATTTAGGAGGTATTTTCCCGGCTTGTTTTGTTTAAAAAAGGCTTAAAAAGGGGCTGCCGCTGCCCCGGAACACTTCCAAAAGCAGCGGAAACCGAAGAAATTACACGAAATCCAGCGAAAACAAGAGTTTTTCCGGCGTCCTCCCAAAAGAACCGTTACTCCTCTCCTCCGAGCTGAAGGACGCCTACGAGCGTCTGGGCTCGGTGGTCTATGACA
>WSMP01000211.1:1678-2295 GCA_013316495.1 Angelakisella sp. | reverse complement strand
CCACCTGCCGGTCCAGTCCGGCTCGGACCGGGTTTTGGGGGAGATGAACCGCCGGTACACCACGGCAAAGTACCTGGACCTGGTGGCCTACGCCAAAAAGAAGATGCCGGACCTTTCCCTCACCAGCGATATTATCGTGGGCTTCCCTGGGGAGACCAGGGAGGACTTCCAGAAGACCCTGGACCTGGTCCGGGAGGTAAAATATACCGCCCTCTACACCTTCCTTTACTCCCGGCGCAGCGGGACAAAGGCGGTAAGCTTCCCCGACCCCGTCCCCCCGGAGGAAAAATCCCGGTGGTTCCAGGAGCTTTTGGAGGTGCAGGGAAAAATCGGGGAAGGATACATGGAGAGCCAGGTGGGCAGCATCTTCCGGGTACTGGTGGAGGGCCCCGGCAAGGGGGAAGGGATGCTTGCCTCCCGCAACGACCAGAACGTCATCGTGGAGTTCCCCGGCCCGGCGGAGCTGGCGGGAAGCTTTGCCCAGGTGGAGATTACCTCCGCCAAAAACTGGGCGCTTATGGGACGGCTTACCGGCCAGGGGGAGGCCAGATGACACTGGAAGAGGTCTTTTATGATTTTGACTGCCGGTATTCTGCCGCAGGCTTCCTGCTCCAGTG
>WSMP01000211.1:0-1668 GCA_013316495.1 Angelakisella sp. | reverse complement strand
GCTGAAAAGGGAGCTGGGAAAGGACCATCCGCTATTTGATAAGCGCCTGTGGGCGGTGGCAAAATGCGACAGGGACGACCAGGTGCTGTATCTGTCCGATGACGGCGGATATCACCTTTTCCACCTGACCTGGTCGGCGCACAGCCAGGACGGATTTCCCCGGTGCAGGCGCTTTTGCGGGATAAAGGAGCTGGCAGAGGCACTGGAGCAGGAAGCCTGCGGCAGAATACCGGCAGTGTAACACACCTCCCAGCGGGAGGAGCAATATAACCACACAAGATAGGAGAATGAGAAAATGGACGTTATCGCAATGGCAAGGGAGCTGGGGGCCGCCCTCCAGCAGAGCGATGAATACACCGCCTACAACGTGGCCAAAAACGCCGCCGACGGGGACGAGGTCCTCCAGGAGATGATAGGGGAGTTTAACCTCAAAAAGCTCTCCCTCAGCACCGAGGTGCAGAAGGAGGAAAAGGACCAGGAGAAGCTGGCCGCCCTCAACGAGGAGGTGCGGAGCCTTTACGGCCGCATCATGGCCCACCCCACCATGGCGGCCTACAACACCACCAAGGAGGAGCTGGACCGCCTTTTAAACTTCATCCAGCAGATTATTGTTTACAGCGCCAACGGGGAGGACCCCGCCACCATCCAGGAGGAGACCGCCTGCGGCGGGGACTGCTCCGGCTGTAGCGGCTGCCACTGACAAAAGGCCCACACCCGGCCAGGGAAGGGAGTAACACCATGCTGACACAGGAACAGATGAATAAACTTTCCCCCATGATGCGGCAGTATCTGGAGGTGAAGGAGCAGCACCGGGACCAGATTCTCTTCTTCCGGCTGGGGGATTTCTACGAGATGTTCTTCGAGGATGCCCTTCTGGTTTCCAAGGAGCTGGAGCTGACCCTCACCGGCCGGGAGTGCGGCCTTTCGGAGCGGGCGCCTATGTGCGGCGTCCCCTACCACAGCGCCGAAAGCTACATCGACCGCCTCATTAAAAGGGGATACAAGGTGGCCATCTGCGAGCAGATGGAAAACCCATCCCTGGCAAAGGGGCTGGTGAAGCGGGAGATTACCCGGGTGGTGACCCCCGGCACCCTCATTGATTCCTCCCTTCTGGAGGAGGGGAGCAACAACTATCTTTGCTGCGTCTGCTGGCAGAAGGAGGGCTGCGGCCTCGCCTTTGCGGACGTTTCCACCGGGGAGATGAACGTCACCCAGCTCCCTGGCGGGGACAGCGGGCCGGTGCTGGGGGAGCTGGGGAAGTTCGCCCCCAGGGAGGTGGTCTTTAACGAGGGGCTGCTGGACCAGCCGAAAATTACCGCCTTTATGAAGGAAAAGCTCAGCTGCACGGCGGATATCCTGCCGGAGGAGCTGTTTTCCGCCGCGGCGGCCCAGCTGGAGATTCTGCGGCAGTTTAAGGCAAAAAACCTCACCAGCCTGGGCCTTGTGGAGATGCCGGCGGCGGTGGCCGCCCTGGGGGCCCTGCTGGCCTACCTCCGTCAAACCCAGCGGGTGGGGCTGGAGCGCATCCAGGAGATACACCTCTATTCGGACAAGCAGTTTATGCGCCTGGACCTCACCGCCCGGCGGAACCTGGAGCTAACCGAGACCATCCGGGGCCGGGAGCGGCGGGGGACCCTTTTGTGGGTGCTGGATAAGACCCGCACCTCC
>WSMP01000210.1 GCA_013316495.1 Angelakisella sp. | reverse complement strand
CCTTTACACCACCAGGAAGGCCAGGGAGCCGATAAACAGAAGGGTGTTCACCAGCAGGGAAACCCCCTCCATCGTCCGGGGGAAGCGGTGCTGGAGCCGCTGGGCGTTGCGGTGGAGGATACTGGTGCTCCCCAGGACACAGGCGGCCAGCAGCAGCCAGTTCTGAATGATGAGATAGAGGCTTTCCCTGCTCCAAAGCATGGCGTAGGTGCCGTCCCCCCCCAGGCCCCGCAGCACCTCAAAGGTGCGCATGCCGAACATCGTTTGAAGGTAGAAGGCGCCCTGGGCCAGGGAAAGGCTGGAATACCAGGCAAAGGAGACGATGATGAGCACCAGGGTATAGCACCGCCGGACCAGGTCCGGGACCTTGGCAAAGAAGCGCTCCCCCCAAAGGGTCTCCACCACGATGAACACCCCCAGGGAGGCCCCCCACACCAGGTAGTTGAGGCGCACGCCGTACCACAGGCCCATCAGCATGGTGATGAGCATGATATTGAGGGTGGTGGCCAGGGGGCCGTTGTCCTCCGCACCCAGGGCCCCATAGACGTATTTTCGCACAAAGCGGTTGGCAGAGATGTTAAAGCGGGAAAAGAAATCGGTGACCGAATCCGCCTGGAGGGGGTAATGGAAGTTCTCCGGCAGCTCCAGGCCGAAAATCCCCCCGATGCCGCGGGCCATATCGCTGAAGCCGGAAAGGGTGTAATAGATTTGGAAGATGGAGCAGATGATAAGCAGCCACACCGAAAGCACCGTCTTGTCCACATAGGGAATCTCCCGCAGCTGCTGGGTGAGCACCACCAGGGAATCGGCCAGAATCACCTTTTTGGCAAGGCCGTGGAGGAGGAACACCACCCCCCGGCTCACCCGCGTAAGGGAAGGCCTAAACTCCCGCAGCTGGCGGGAAAGGTCGCCGTAGGAGAGGATGGGGCCCACATAGAGCTTGCCGAAGAAGCAGCAGAACAGGCCGTATTCGTAGAAGCTGGGGGTCAGGTCCGCCTCCCCGCTGTAAAGGTCCACCAAATACCCCAGGCTGGTGAAGGCGTAAACCATCACCCCAATGGGCATCTCGGTATCCCGCAGCTGGCTCCAGGAGGAGAGGGAGACGAAAAGGAGGATGTTTTTGGCCGCCGCCAGCAGCAGCAGCGCCCTGGCCCGGCGGTCCCCCTTCCCCCACAGGAAAAGGGGCTTTGCCATTAAATAATCCGCCCCCACCGAGGCCAGCATCACCAAAAGGCCCAGGGGGGAGATGCTGGCGTAGAAATAGAGGGAGGCCAAAAAGAGGGTGAACACCCGGTAGTGGGGCGGCACGGCGTAATAGATCAGGGCCGCCACCGGCAGGAACACCAGCAGGAAGCTGAGGGTGTAGATGTGCATCCCGGTTCTCCCTCCTTTCCAAAAGGGCCAGCGGCTGGGCTCAATAAAGCAGGTACATGGCGTGGGCCAGGCTATCCAGACCGGAAAGGCCCGACAGGGTGTGGAAGGTCTTTCCCATATCGCTGTGCTGGGTGATGCGGGCCAGGGCCACCACCGCCCGGACCAGGCGCTGCTGGGAGGTTTCCCCCTCCCGCTCCTCCAGGGTGGCTAAGAGGATGCGCAGCAGGGCGTACTGCTCCGCCAGCATAATGGCGCTTTCCTCCGGGGTAAGGCCGCGGACCACATGGTACATGGGGAAGATGCTGGAAAAAAGGTAGCAGGTAAAGTAGTTTTCCACCCCCTGCTCCAGCTCCGCCAGGACGGGGTCGGCCTTCTCTTTGGTAATTTGCAGCAAAAAGGCCATGGTCTCTTCCCTGGCGGTGTAGTTATTCTCCTTCTGGTCGTAATCACAGTAGGGGGCCAGAAGCTCTTGGATATGGCGGAAGATAGGCCGCCGCCCCACCTGCATCAGGTGGGCCAGGGGCAGCGCCAAAGCGGTGCGGTGGAGCGCCTCGTTGTAGGCGGGCTTTTGGAAGAGGCTGGTAAGGGCACCGGCCTTCATCAGCTCCATCAGCTGGCTGATGGCGGCGGGGATCTGCTCCTGCTTCTTTTCGGTCACCAGGCAGCCCACCCGCCGCAGCAGGACGCCAATGGCCAGGATGCGCTCCTTGATGGGGTGGCTGCGTTCCGCCATCAGGTCCATGCAGGCCTGCCGGAGGGGCTGGCCGAAATCGGGGGGCGGCAGGAAGTTCCGGCCGCTGGCGTAAACGGGTGCATACCGGTCCATAAAGTTCTTTTCATCAATGGGGCGTCTAAAGCGCTCAAACTCCACCGGCTTTCCGGAAAGGATAGCCAGCCGCGCCGCCTCCTCGCAGGAAAGGGAGAG
>WSMP01000018.1 GCA_013316495.1 Angelakisella sp. | reverse complement strand
GAGCAGCGGGAGCGGGAACCTTCTGCTCCGCCTGGGCGGGAGTGGTGGGGATACTGTAGCCGGATTCGTGGTCAAAATCGGTGGCAATGACGGTGATGCGAATCTCATCGTCCAGGCTCTCATCAAAGGCGACACCCCAGATGAGGTTCACTTCCTCCGCCGCCGCGTCGTGAATCATTGCAGAAGCGTTGTTGATATCCTTGAGGTCGATATTGGGGGGCACCAGGAAGTTGACAATAACGCCTCTGGCGCCGTTGATGGAGGTCTCCAGCAGCGGAGAGGTGATGGCCTCCTTGGCGGCCTTTTCCGCCTTGCCCTCGCCGCTGGCCCGGCCGATGCCCATATGGGCGAAGCCCGCATCCTTCATCACCGAGGTGACGTCGGCGAAGTCCAGGTTGATGACTCCCTTGATGTTGATAAGGTCGGAGATGCTTTGCACCGCCTGCATCAGCACCTCATCCGCCGCCGCAAAGGCGTTGATGAAGGTGATTTCCGGATTGATGGCCCGCAGCCGCTCGTTGGGGATAACAAGGAGGGAATCCACCTTTTCCTTCAGCTTGGTGATGCCCTCCTGGGCCTGGCGGATGCGGCGCTTGCCCTCAAACTCAAAGGGCTTGGTGACCACGCCGATGGTGAGGATGCCCATATCGTGGGCAATCTCCGCAATGACAGGCGCCGCGCCGGTTCCGGTGCCGCCTCCCATGCCGGCGGTGATAAAGACCATATCGGTGCCTTTAAGGGAAGCTGCAATCTCCTCCCGGCTCTCCTCGGCGGCCTTCTGGCCCTTCTCCGGGTCGCCGCCGGCGCCCATGCCTCTGGTGAGCTTGTCCCCAATGTGGAGCTTGTAGGTGGCGCTGGAGTAACGCAGGGCCTGGATGTCCGTATTCACCGAGACAAATTCCACGCTGCTCATCCCACTGTTGCACATATGGTCCACCGCGTTGCCGCCGCCGCCGCCAACGCCTACCACCTTAATAGCAACCACTTTGTTGAAGTCATTATCCAGGTCGATGTTCATTTTCATGCTCCTACGCTCCTCCATATATGCCAAAAAAGATTTGGAATATTCTATACCATCCAATATTACCAGATTTTTGAGGCAGAATCAACTGTTCCCGGCAGAAACAACCGGTTTTTCCAAAATTTGTATCTCTTTTTTATCCGTTTTAGTATTTATAGTAATGCTCCAGATAAAACGGGTGGATGAACTCCTCCGGCTTTGCCTCCCTGGTATAGGCTCTGGAGTTTTTCGGCAGTACCGAGACATCGATTGTCCCAATAAAGTCCGCCCCCAGCTCCTCTTCCAGAATGGCCTTGGCAAAAGCCATCTTGCGGTCCAGCTCCAGCTCGGTCCCCAGCTGGATGAGGACGTGCTTGTTCCACAAAACGCTGGTGCACAGGTCATCGCTGACGTCGATGTAATCCAGCTCCATTCCAGCCCGTTCCGCCGAGGCGGTGATGTACTCCAGCGTCTGCATCACCCGCACCCCCTCCAGCTCCTGGTCGGTGGCCTCCCGGTGCTCCTTGTGGCGGCGGTTCGTCACCTCCGGGGGCAGCGTTCGGGGGTAAGTTCCCTGGCTGCACCAGCCAAGGCTTGTCCCCAGCACCAGGGGCAGCTCCTCCCCCGCCAGCCCTGCGCACTGCTCAATGACCCGGCCCCCGGTGCTCAGAAGGGAGTAGCTTTCGGCGGAGTTCACCACCATCAGCTGCGGCACCGATTCCACCACCTGGATTTCCACCGTGGTGGGCATCACCGGGACGATGCGCACCTCCTCCAGATAGGAAAAGGCCCCCTTGATCTGGGCGGCGGTGCGCCCCCGGTCCACGGTGAAGATGTTCTGCTCCAGCTGGATGCCGGAGGCGCTGATAAGCTCCTCTGGGGTGTACCGGTCGTTGCCGGAGACGGTGATCTCCTTGGTGCGGAAAAACATAGCCAAACAGAGGATTCCCGCCGCGGTGAGAACCAGCACCAGAAAGGCAAGATACCCCATCCAGCGTCTTCGCCTGCGGCGTTTTACCCGGTTTCTATCCATCCAGCCTTCTCTCCCACCTTTTCACTTCGCTTAATTTCCGCCCCCAGGCAGGTGAGGTTCCCTTCCAGGTCGTCGTATCCCCGGTCGATATGCTCCAAACCGGTGACGATGCTCTCCCCCTGGGCCGCCAAGGCACCCAGCACCACCGCTGCCCCGCCCCGCAGGTCGGTACAGGCCATGGGGGCGCCGGTAAGCTGCTGTGTGCCGGTCACTACCGCCGCCCGGCCCTCCACCACAATGTTTGCCCCCAGCTTGCGGAGCTCCGGAACATGGCGGTAGCGGCTCTCAAAGATATTCTCCACAAAGACGGTGGTCCCTTGGGCGGTAGCGGCGGCGGCCATCATCACCGACTGCATATCGGTTGGGAACCCCGGATAGGGCATCGTCTTGATGGTTCCCAGCTCCCCCAAACGGGGCGGCGCCGTAAGGCGCACCCAGTTGGGGCCGCAGCTGACCCGGCAGCCCGCCTTGGTAAGCACCGCCAAGCAGGAGGACAGGTGGCTGGGGACCACCTCCCGTATCAGCACCTCCCCGCCGGTCATGGCGGCGGCGCAAAGGTAGGTCCCGGCGGCCACCCGGTCCGGGATGACCCGGTGCTCCGTCCCCTTCAGCTGCTCCACCCCTTCCACCAGGATGGTGCCGTCCAGCTCCACGGCGATGTTGGCCCCGCACCCCTGGAGGAAGTCGATGAGGTCCAGAATCTCCGGCTCCCTAGCCGCACCGGTAAGCACCGTTTTTCCCCTGGCGGTGGCGGCAGCAATGATGGTGTTTTCCGTCGCCCCCACGCTGGGAAAGGAAAGATCGATGCGGGCCCCGTGGAGACCGTCCGGCGCGCTGCACAGAAGCCGTCCGCCGCTTTCGGTGATGCTGGCTCCCATCTGGCCCAGGGCGCCCAGGTGCAGGTCGATGGGCCTTGCCCCCAGCTCGCACCCCCCCGGCAGGGTCAGCTCCGCGCAGCCGTGGCGGGCAATCATCCCCCCCAAAAAGACGATGGAGGAGCGCATGGCCCCCATCAGCCCGTCTGGGATGCGGCAATCCCCGCCGCTGGCGCGGGTCGTGACAATGGCGTCCCCTTGCCGCTCCACCTGGCAGCCCAGGTGCCGGAGAATCTCCATCGCCACCGAAATATCGGTGAGGTGGGGACAGTTGTGGATCATTGAATCCCCGCAGACCGCCGCAGCGGCCAGGATGGGGAGGGCGGAATTTTTTGCCCCATGGATTGCCAGCGTCCCGGTCAGCCGGTTCCCGCCCCGAATTATGTAATGAGACATGGATACACCCGCTCTCTGTCCCCGAAAAAAGGGCATTTTCTTCTCTGCTCCCTTCTCCGGGGTATTCAAGGCGTCCCGCACAGGGGCCGCCTGCGTTCGTATCCTATGTTCTTGCTGTGGGAATGGTTACTTTTGCACCAGCGCCAGCAGCTGGTCCGCAATCTCCTCCACCGCCCGCGGAGCCGCAATCTTTTTGGCGTTTTCCCCCAACCGCCGCAGCCGGGCCGGATCCTGGGTAAGCTCCTTCACCAGCTTTACCAGCGCCTCCCCAGTGAGCTCCTTTTCCTGGAGAACAACGGCCGCCCCGGCATTTTGCAGCACCATGGCGTTGTGGTACTGGTGGTTTTCCGCCACATTGGGGGACGGGATAAGGATGGAGGCCCGGCCTGCTGCCGCCAGCTCGCTGAGGGTGCTGGCCCCCGCCCGGCAGATCACCAGGTCCGCCGCCGCCAGACAGGCGGGCATATCGTCTATGTATTCCCGGATGTCCAAACAGGGGTTGTCCGAATAGGGGACCTTCCGCTCCTGAAGCAGCCGGGGCAGCAGCTCCACCCCGTACTGGCCGGTGGCGTGGATGTGGTGGAGCTTCCCTTCTTTTATATGCCAGGCCATCACGTCGGCCACCGCCTCGTTCACCCGCTGGGCTCCCAGGCTGCCGCCAAAGGAGAGGATGCAGAGCTTTCCCTCCGGCACGCCGCACTTCCGGCGAGCCTCCTCCCGGCGCTCGGTAAGTATCTCCGGGCGCACCGGATTGCCGGTGACTATGCACTTCCCCGCCGCCTCCTTGGGGAGATATTCCTTGGCCTTCTCCACCGCCAACAGCACCTTATCCACCTGTTTTGCCAGGAGCTTGGTGGTGACGCCGGGAAACGCATTCTGCTCATGGGTGGCGGTGGGGATGCCCATTTTTGCCGCTGTCAGCAGAATGGGGCCGCTGACATACCCCCCGGTACCCACCACCAGATCCGGCCCAAAGGCCCGAATCACCTTCTTGGCCCGCGCCTGCGCCGTCAGCAGCAGGCAGACAGACTTCGCGTTCCGGTAGATGTTATAGGGGGTAAGCCTTCGCTGGATGCCCATAGCCCTAAAGGGGACAAACTCGAACCCGGCCCCCGGCACCAGACGGGCCTCCATTCCATCCGGATTACCGGCAAAGCGAATCTGTATATCCGGGCAGCGGCTGCCCAAGGCGGCGGCGATGGAGAGACCGGGGTTAATATGCCCCGCTGTCCCCCCGCAGGCAAACAAGACCTTCATATTACATCACTCCTTTTCCAAAGCGGTTTGTCGGGATATTGAAAGGATAATGCCCATCTGGGCCAGCAGCATGGAGAGAGCGGAGCCTCCGTAGGAGAAGAACGGCAGACTGATGCCGGTATTGGGGATGGTGTTGGTGACCACCGCGATGTTCAGCACCGTCTGGATGCCCACCTGGGCGGTGAGGCCGGTGGCCAGCAGCATCCCAAACCGGTCCCTGGCTTTCACGGCAATCATAAACCCCCGGCAGATGAGGAGGGCGAAAAGCAGGATGATGAGCACCGCCCCCACAAACCCCAGCTCCTCGCAGATGATGGCAAAGACGAAGTCGTTCTGGGGCTCCGGAAGGAAGAGATACTTCTGGCGGGAGTTGCCGATGCCCGCCCCCATCAGCCCTCCGGAGCCGATGGCGTAAAGGGACTGGATGGTCTGAAAGCCCGCCACCTTGGGGTCAATAAAGGGGTCCTTCCAAACGTTGATGCGGTACATGGCCCGCTCGTTGATGGAGGGGATCATCATGGCGACAGCCGCCAAGGACACACCCCCTGCCATCCCCAGGCCAAACCACTTGAGGCTGGCCCCGCCCACAAAAATCAGCACCACGCCCAGACCCATAATGAGGATGGTAGCGGAAAGGTGGGGTTCAAAGATAATCAGGCCGGCGTAAATCACCAGGATGATGCCATAGGGCAGGATGCCGTATTGGAAGGTTTTCATCTTATCGTGGTTCAGGGAAATCATATGGGAAAAGAGCAGTACCACCGAAAATTTGGCAATCTCCGTGGGCTGGAACTGCTGCCCGGCGATGAAGATCCACCGGTGGGCGCCGTTTCGTTCGGGCATAAAATAGACGATGACCAGCATCACAACGGTGACGCCGAAGGCCAGCCAAGCAAAGCGATGCCAAATATGGTAATCCCAAGTGGAAAGGAAGGCCATAGCCCCAAGGCCCAACCCTGCCCAAACCAGCTGCCGGGTGATGTAGTGGAAGCTGTTGCCCTCGTAGTAGTAGGCGTAGGCGTAACTGGCGGAGAACATCAGCACCAGCCCGCAAACCAGCAGGGTAAGCACCAGCACCAGAAAGGTGAGATCGATGTTCCCCTTTGCCCGCTTGATGGACGCCCTGCGGGCGGTGGTCCTGCTTTCCATAGGGAGCATCTCCTTTCCGGATGATTGGTTCGGTCACATTGTAAGGGCGGCCCAGATAGCCAAGGCGGAGCCTGCGGCGGTGACCAGGGCGAAGGCGGTGACAATCTGCACTTCGGTGTAGCCGCACAGCTCAAAGTGGTGGTGGATGGGGCTCATCTTAAAGATGCGCTTGCCGTGGGTGATCTTAAAGTAGGTCATCTGAATTACCACTGAGGCCATCTCCACCACATAGATAACCCCGATGAGAAGGACAAAGAGGGGCAGCCCTGTGCCAAAGCAGAGGGCAATCACCAGGCCGCTGAGGAAAAGGGAGCCGGTATCCCCCATAAAGACCTTGGCGGGGTAGAAGTTCCACACCAAAAAGCCCAGACAGCCCCCGGCCATAGCCGCCGCCAGAATGCCCATCTCCCACTGTCCTAAAATCGCGGTGAGAATCATATAGGCGATAGCCACCACAAAGGTCACCGAAGAGAGGAGACCATCCAGTCCGTCGGTAAAATTCACCGCGTTGGAAAGGGCCAGGATGGCAAAGAGGGCAAAGGGATAGTAAAGAAAGCCGATATCCAGCATCCCCACAAAGGGCACCACCAGGACGGTGCTGCGGTTGCCGCTGACGTGCAGCAGGGCCAGGTAGCCGATTCCGAACAGCAGCTGCAAAAACAGCTTCTGGTTGGGGGTCAGTCCCTCGTTCTGCTTGCGCACCACCTTCAGGTAGTCGTCGGTGAAGCCGATGAGGCCGAAGGCGATTGCCAGCATCAGGCCGTAAAAGAGCCGGGCCTTGATGGCGGCGCTATCCGGCCGGGCGGTTCCGCCGCCCCCCAGCTGCATCAGCAGGAAGCTCACCACCACCGAAAGGACAATGCCGAAGATAAACATAATCCCCCCCATGGTGGGGGTTCCCTGCTTATTTTTGTGCCACCGGGGGCCGATGTCCAGGATAGTCTGCCCAAAGTGGAGTTTTCTCAGGATGGGCAGCAGCCACATCCCGGAAATTGCGGTGATGGCGAAGGCCAGCACCACTGCCATGATGATCCAAATTCTGTCCATATCCACATCCGTTCGCGGGGTGTCCCCGCCGTCTCGTCCTACCTGGCCCTATTAAAGCGCCAGGCGGAAAACAACTGCCTGAAATCCCAGGCTCGTACTGTTTCGTTTCCTTTGCTGCTCAGTCCTTTTGGGGGTCCAGCTTCTGGTACAGCCGTTCCACCACTTCCTCCAGCTTCATGCACCGGCTGCCCTTGAACCAAACTAGGTCTCCGGGCTGTACCGTCTCCAGCACCGCCTCGGTGAGCGCCTCCTTTTGGGAGAAGAAGCGGGCATCCTGGAGCCCCTTTTCCGACGCCCCCCGCACCAGCTCCTGGGAAAGCTCCCCCCAGGCCAGCAGGAGGTCCACGCCGCTTTGGGCGGCCTGCTCCCCCACCTGGTAGTGGAGCTGCGGGGCGCTCTCCCCCAGTTCCAGCATATCCGAGACCACGAAAATCCGCCGCCCCGCCGCCGGGAAGCGGCCCAGGGTATCCAAGGCGGCGGCCATGGAATCAGGACTGGCGTTATAGCAGTCCTCCACCACGGTAACTCCCCCTTTTTCCACCACCTTCTGACGCATCCCGGAGGGGATATAATCCCGGAGGGCAGCCACCGCCTCCTCCGGCTTCATCCCCATGCTCACCCCTGCCCCAAAGGCGGCCAGGGCGGCCAGCACCAGGTGTTTCCCTGCGCCAGGGATGAAAGCGTCGTAGCTTTTTCCCTCCCAGGCAATAGAAAATCCGGTGGAAAAGGGCGTAGTGTTCTTTATTGTACCACAGATGGGGCAGCTTTGGTTGTCGATTCCATAGAAAATTATGGAAAGACGAGGAATTTTTACCTTTTGCAGCAGGTCGTTGTCCCCGCACAGGAGAAGGGGAGCCCCATCGGGGAGACACTCCGCCAGCTCCAGCTTGGCCCGGAGGATGTTTTCCCTTGTACCCAGGCGCTCCAGGTGGGAAACGCCGATGTTGGTGATAATGCCCATCTCCGGCTTTGCCGCCAGGGCCAGGTCCCGAATCTCCCCCAGTCCGGTCATTCCCATCTCCACCACCGCCGCCTGGGTGTCTTTTTCAATGGTAAAGAGAGTTTTGGGCGCTCCAATCTCGTTATTCAGGTTCCCTTGGGTTTTTATGGTGGAAAAACGGGCGGAGAGCACCGCCGCTGTCATTTCCTTTGTGGTGGTTTTTCCCACGCTGCCGGTGATGCCCACCACCCGGACCGGCATTTTGCTCCGATACCAGGCGGAAAGGGCCAGCAGAGCCTTTAGGGTATCTTCCACCAGTAGAGTCCTTCCCTCCGGGTAGTCCCCAGGGTGGTGGACCAAAGCGCAGACGGCCCCCTGCTGGATGGCCCCCCGGACAAAGTCATGGCCGTCGAAATTCTCCCCCTGGATAGCCACAAAGAGACAGCCGGGGGTGATTTGGCGGGAATCGGTGCAGATACTCTGCACCTCCCCGTCCATGGGGCAGGGAATTTTCAGTGCCTGGGCGATTTCGCGGATGGTCAGTTTTTCCATCGGGTTGTTCCCTTCTCTAAGTATCATTTAATCGGGGGGCTATCCCCGGCCCATCTCCGCCAGCAGCTGCTGTACCAGCACCTTCTCGTCAAAGTAAACGGTCTCCTCCCGCAACACCTGATAGTCCTCGTGGCCCTTGCCCGCCAGCAGGAGGATGTCGTCTTTTTGGGCCTGCTCCAGGGCCCATTTCACCGCCTCGTACCGGTCAGGGATGATTTTGTAGGGGGTTTTGTGCTGCAAAAGACCGGGTCGGGTGTCGTCAATGATTTGGCCCTCGTCCTCGGTGCGGGGATTATCGGAGGTGAGGATAGCCAGGTCGGAGTTTTTGGCCACAATCTCCCCCATGGCGGCCCGCTTGGTGCGGTCCCGGTCCCCGGCGCAGCCAAAGAGGGTGATGAGCCGTCCCTCCCCTTTGTAGGGCCGCAGGGTGGTAAGAATCTGCTCCAGCTCCTCCGGCGCGTGGGCGAAATCCCGGATGATGGTAAAGTCCACAGGGGCGGGTATCACCTCCGCCCGGCCCGGTACACCGGGACAGGCTGCCAGCCCCGCCACTATCTTTTCTGGCGGAATACCCAGGGCATAGCAGGCGGCAGCGGCGGCCATCCCGTTGCTCACAGAAAAGCGCCCCGGCATCCCGATGCGGGTGCGCTGGATAATCTTCTCCCCCACCAAAAGGAAGCTGCTCCCCTTGACGTTGGAGGTGATGTTCCGGGCGGTAAGGGTGGCCTCGTCCTTCTCCAGGGAGAAGGTGACAGTTTCCGGGCCCAGCTCCTCGGCCAACTCCAACCCCTTGGAATCGTCCAGGTTTACCACAGCCGTGTCCGCCATGGCGAAGAGCTTCTTCTTGGCGGCAAAGTAGTTTTCCATGGTGCCGTGGTAATCCAGGTGGTCCTGGGAAAGATTGGTGAAAACCGCAGCGGCAAAGCGGCAGCCCTCCAGCCGGTGCTGGTCCAGGGCGTGGGAGGAAGCCTCCATCACCACGTAGCGGCACCCGGCCTCCGTCATCCGCTCCAGCATGGTGTGCAGCTGGTAGGGGTCCGGGGTGGTATGCTTGGCGGGGAACTCCCACTGGCCAATCTCGTTGTGGATAGTCCCAATAAGCCCCACCTTCTCTCCCGCCTCCTGGAGGATGCTCTTTATGAGAAAGGCCACGGTGGTCTTGCCGCTGGTGCCGGTGACCCCAATGAGTTTCAGCCGGCTGGCGGGATTGCCAAAATGATTTCCGCAAAGAAGGGCGTAGGCTGCCCGTGTGTTTTCCACCAAAATCTGGCGGGGAAGCCCCAGGTCCCGTTCCACCACTATGGCGGCGGCCCCCGCCTCCAACGCCCCGGCGGCTTTATCGTGGCCGTCAAACCGCCCGCCCCGGATGCAGACGAAGATGCTGCCTTTCCGCACCTGCCTGGAATCGTTGGTCACCGAGGTCACCGGGAGCCGCTCCAGCTCCTCTTCCCCCATCGCGGTTTTGTACCTGACCCCTGCCAGATAATCTTTCAGTACCATAAATTCGCCCCTTTCTGGGCCTCTCGTACCTCAAAGCCCCTTGGCCCTTCCCCCGCCTGTTTGTACCTTTTGCCATTCTTCTTTTTGCTTCTTTTTCTTCTTTTGCAAGAAGAAAAAGAAGCGGGGGCTGGGGCAACGCCCCAGATTCAGCAGTTAGAAGCTATCCCGCAAGGTGGTGTCGGCAAAGTCCACCGTGATGACGGTGCCCCGCGCCACCTGAGTGCCGGCAGACAGGCTTTGCTTTGCGGCCACGGCGTTTTCGTTTTCGATGCCCACGCCGGTGATTTTAATATTCAGCCCGGAGTTAAGTATCAGCTTGTTGGTCACAAGACCGCCCTTTCCCACCACGTCGGGCACCGTCACCATGTCGCTTTCCGCCGATTCGTCGGTATAAAGCATTATCGTGCTGCCCTTTGGCACGGTGGAGCCCGCCGCCGGAATCTGGGAAAGGACCGTTCCGCCGCCGCCGATGATTTTGGCGTTCAGCCCCTCCCTGGTGTAATAGGACTGGGCGTCGTGGGCCACCTTGCCCACCTGGCTTTCCACATAGACATCCAGCTTTTCCAGCTCCTCCTGGGTGTAGACCTTCTCCATCCCCAGGTAGGGTAGAACATCTGCCAGAATGGAACCTACCACAGGGGCAGCGATGGTGGAGCCGTATTCGTTTACCAGGGTAGGCTCATCCAGCATCACCAGGCAGGCCACCTGGGGGTCATCCATGGGGGCGATGCCCACAAAGGAAAGGACGTTGCGCATCTCCCCGGTTTTGTTATACTGGTCAATCTTCTCCGAGGTTCCCGTTTTGCCGCCGATGCGATAGCCTGGTATGTAGGCGTTCTTACCGGAGCCTTCGGTGACCACCGTCTCCAGCATTTGACAGACAATGGCGGAGGTCTCCGCGGAAACCACCTGGCGCTTGGCCTTGGGCTCAATGGTTTGGACGATGTTGCCGTCCGGGTCCAGAATCTGCTTCACAATATGGGGCTCGTAGAGGGTGCCGCCGTTCACTGCCGCCGCCACCGCTGTAACCAGCTGAAGGGGGGTGACCTTAAAGGTCTGGCCGAAGGAGGAGCTGGTGAGGGAGTTTTCATAATCGTTGGGGTTCGTCAGGGCCTTTTTGGTGTGGTAGGCGCCGATGGCCTCCCCTGGCAAATCGACGCCGGTGGTCTCGGTGAGGCCGAAGTTGCTGAAGTAGTCGTAGAACCGCTCGCCGCCGATGCGCTGTCCCACCATCATAAAGGCGGGGTTACAGGAGTTGCGCACCGCCGCGGCCAGGTCCTGGTCCCCATGGCCCACCGTCTTCCAGCAGCCCTTCTTCACATTGCCCACCATATAGAAGCCGGGGCAATAGAAATGGTTGCTGGGGACCACCGCCCCCACCTCCAGCCCAGAGGCAAGGGTGATGATTTTGAAGACCGAGCCGGGCTCGTAGGGCTCGGAAATGCACTTGTTGTTCCACTGCTGGAACCGGGCCTCGTTGAGGGCCTTCTGATACTCCTCGTCATTCCCCCGCAGGGCCTCCACCGCCGCCTTCATCACCGGGTCGGCAATCTCATACGCCGCATTGGGGTCAAAGTCCGGCTTGGTGGTCATGCCCAAAATCTCGCCGGTCTTTACATCCAGGATGATGCCGGCGGCCCGGTTGCGGACCTTGTGCTCCACCACCGCCGTTTCCAGGTGCTTATCCAGCATGTGCTGGATGGTTTCATCCAGGGTGAGCACCAGGCTGTTGCCGTTCTGCGCGGCGTACATCTCCTGGTAGCTGAAGGGCATATCGGTGCCCCAGGCGTTTTTGGCGGCCACCACCTTGCCGGGGGTGCCGCTAAGGGTGTTGTTGTAGTAGGATTCGATGCCGTAGGCCCCCTGGTTCTCCTCGTTCACAAAGCCCAGCACGCTGGAACCCAGGCTCCCATAGGGATAGTACCGTTTGCTGTCCTCCTGGAGGCTGACCCCTGCAATCTCATGCTCGGCAGCGAAGGCGATGACCTTATCGGCTGTTTCCTTCTCCACCTTCTTTTTAACAATCTGGTAGTAATTCTTCTTGTTCTTGGCCTTTTCGATGACAAACTCCCGGTCCACTCCCAAAATCTCACTCATGCCATCCGCCAGGACGACGGCCTGCTCATCGGTGATATCGTGGGGAGAAAAAAGAACGGTCCATACCGTGGCGGAGACTGCCAAAGTGTTGCCGTTGCGGTCATAGATGGTGCCGCGGTTGGCGGTGATGGGGGTGGTGCGCAGCTGCTGGGCGATGGCCCGCTGCTGGTAAAAGTCTCCCTGCCGGATTTGGATATTGAAGAGGTTATAAATCACCAGCCCAAAGCCCGCGATGATGATGCAAAGGCAGACCACCAGGAGCCTTCTTCTGGAGCCGCTATCCGGCAGATTTGACAACAAAACCATCCCCTTCCGAGAACCGAAAACCGAGAACCTCCATATAGCATATTAAGAGGTTTTTGACCTCTTAATATAAATAGAAACCCGTATTCAGTTTATTCACCGCAGCTTCATGTATTCCATCAGATTATCAAAGCCCCGCAACAACATCTGGGAGGGGGCCTTGTCCGGGGCTTTGTCTGTGCGGTAGATCGAGCCCTCCCCTCCCAGATTCATGTAGGTGATTTGATATTTATCCGCCTTGCCCATCCCCAGGGTGGCGGAGGCGTAGTTCTCCACGTTTTGGGTGGAGGACTGGCTTTCCATTTTGGAGCGCAGGGCCACCGCCTCACTTTGGAGCACCTCCAGCTGGGCCTTGGCGTCGCTCAGCTGGTCCCCCAGCTCCACCATGATGATGTTGTTATAGATGGCCAGGGAGATGAGGGCCACCAACAGAATAACGCAAAGAAGCAGGCGCACCGGAGAAACCCCTGTATCCGGCCTTTTCCCCTCCTTTACCTCCAGGCGGGGAGCCTGCTCCCGACGGACGCCCCGGTATTCCCGGCTGTATTCATAATCTTCCAACACTCTGGCGGCGCTGCTCCGCATAGGCTCCTCCTGTTCTATATCCTGAATTACAGCTTTTCCAAAATCCGCAGCTTGGCGGATTTGCTCCGGCTGTTTCGTTCTTTTTCTTCCTCGGTCGGCTCGATGGGCTTTTTGTTCACCAGCCGCCCTTCCGGGGCGTGTCCACAGACACAAACCGGGAAATCCGGCGGGCAGACACAGCCCTTGCAGTAAGCGGCAAACTTTTGCTTCACCATCCGGTCCTCCAGGGAGTGGAAGGTGATAATAACAAACCGGCCGCCTGGAGCAAGTCTCTGAAAGGCCTCATCCAGGCAGCGGGAAAGGTTTTCCAGCTCGCTGTTGACGGCGATACGGATGGCCTGGAAGGTGCGCTTGGCCGGATGTCCCCCTTCATACCGCGCTCCCGGCGGGATGGCAGCCTTTACCAGCTCCACCAGCTCCCCCGTGGTCTCCACCGGCTTCTGCTCCCGGACCCGGCAAATCTTTTTCGCAATAGGCAGGGCGTACCTTTCTTCTCCAAATTCCCGGAGGATCCGGGCCATGGAGCTGACATCCCAGCTGTTCACCAGGTCGTAGGCACTGGGGCCCTTCTGGCTCATCCGCATATCCAGGGGGGCGTCCAGCCTATAGGAGAAGCCCCGCTCCGGGGTATCCAGCTGGTAGGAGGAGACCCCCAAATCCAGAAGGATGCCATCCACCTTGTCAATCCCCAGCTTGTCCAGCACCTGGGGGATATCGGCGTAGTCGCTTTCTATCACCTGGGCGGGGAGGCCGCTTAACCGCTCCCCCGCCGCCCTCACCGCATCGGGGTCCTTATCCAGGGCGATGAGCCTGCCGGTGGTAAGGCGTTTTGCAATCTCGTAGGAATGCCCCCCGCCGCCGGCGGTCCCGTCCAGGTAAAGCCCTTCCCGCCGGAGGTTCAGCCCCTCCAAACACTCCGGAAGGAGAACCGGAATATGAGAAAAATCCATGGCGTTCTCCCTCCTCCTGCGTTTTTAGAAATTCAAGCTGTCCATCAGCTCCGCCATCTGGTCGGAGGTAAGATCCTCGTTATCGGCGGCCCACCGCGCCGCATCCCAAATCTCCGCCCGGTCGGAGGCTCCGATGACCACCACATCCTTTGTCAGGCCAGCGTATTCCCGCAGCACCGCCGGCAAAACGATGCGCCCCTGCTTGTCCGGCTCCACATCGGTGGCGCTGGCGAAGAAGAACCGCTTCAGCTGCCGGGATTTGGAATCCGGCAGGGCCGAGAGCTTCTTTTCCCAGCGCTCCCACTCCTCCAGGGAGTAGACGGCGATGCAGTTATCCAGGCCCTTGGTGAGGATAAAGCGGTTGCCCATATCCTCCCGGAATTTGGCGGGGAAGTTGATGCGTCCCTTGGCGTCGAGGGTATGTTCAAACTGACCAATGAGCATCGATTCCACCTCGCTTCCGGAAAGGTTCAGGTTTTTTCAACCATTTCAACGTACTTTTCAACCACTTTAACCCACTTTCCACCACTGACAATAAAAAGTATAACCGATTTGGCGGATAAATGCAACATTGAACTAATGTTCTTTTTTCTTTTGGGGAGATTGACGAAACCTTTGGTATTATGACGAAATTTGCGGCGAAAAATCGTCGAAAAGCACATATGTTCTTGCGTGGAAAAGGGAATAAAAAAGCCCTCCCGCCGTAGAACAGAAACTACAGCGGGAGGCATTGGGATGCAGGCAAAAGATGTCTCTTTCCTATCTCCCATCCAGCAAAGGGAGCCTGTCAAAAGGTCCGGCGGTACTGCCCCAAAATCTTTTTCACCTCCTGCTCCTCCCCGCTTTCCCCTTCTGGGGACCAGGAAAGAGCGGTGCGCCAGGGGATGGAGTAGGGGCCCCAGCGCTGGGTGCGCAAATCCAGCAGAAGGTCCTCCAAATAGGGACGCGCTCTGGCGGGGCAGCCTGCCCAATATTCATCGGTCAGCTCCTGCCAGGAGGAAAAGCGCTGCTGGATCACCTTCCCCACCCGGCTGAACTCCTGGTTCAGGGTGCTCCGGTCCAGCATTCCGGCGTGGTACAGCATCCCCAGCAGCTGATTGGCCCGGCAAAGGTCCCAGGCGGCGTTGCCGCCCTCCGGACCATCCCCCCAGCTCCATGGCTCGCTAAGGCGGTGGACAGCCTCTATCCCCTGGGCAGCATCATAAACGTCCCACTCCCCCGCCAAAGCGGCCTTTGTCTTTTCCACCTCTGACCGGGTGCGGTGGCACCTGGTAATCAGGGGCCAGCCCTCCGCCCCAGGGAGCGCCCGGAGGGGAAGGGCATAGGTGGAGGCACACCAAAGCTCCAGGTCGTTTTTGGGGAGAAGGGGGTCGGTTTTGTCCAGGAAGATAGGGGCAAACCGGCCCTGGCGCACCCCTGAAAAACGGTGGTAAAAACCGGCTGCCAAAAAGGCCAGTATCCCCATCTGCATCCCCAAGGCATGGCCAAACTCCCATTCCGGCAGGAGAGCGCGGTAATCCCCGTACATATCGACGTAGTGGCTGGTGACCAGGAGGCCGGAGAAAACCATCACCTTCTCTGGCGCCTCCCACTCCCTCCAGCAGCCCACCGGCAGACGGTAAACCCCTGCCTGATCGGTTTCCTGGAGGGCCTTTTGGTTGATACGGGCCACCACCCGCTCCCCGCTGGGCAGGGTAAGCCGGTGGTAGATGGTGCCCTGATCGTTGATGGTATCGTACTTGAGGACGGTGCCGGTGGTGACCAGGGTGAACCGCCCCAGCCGCTCCATATCCGCGATGGATTCCGCCACCGGCGTATCCAGCTCCGGCAGATTCCCCACCTCCCCCAGCCCCAGGGTGTTCTCCTCCCGGTACAGGCTGTAAAAGAGAGGACCCGCCAGCAGCTCGGTAACCAAACCCACCGCAATAAAGGCCAGAACCATCCAGGCCATGGTCTGGTACAGCCCGTCCCGGAAGCCGTAGCGATTTTTATCGGAAACCGAATAACGTGCCATGTCATCCTCCTACAAGCCGCAGTCCTCCAAAGAGAAGGGAATCTCCTTCACCTGGAAGCTCCTTCCCCGCAGGTACTCCAGATGCTCCGCCGGCGTGGGGAAATCGAAGGTAAGCTGCCAGGCGCAAAGGGCCTGATGCTGAAAGGGCAGCCCCTGGTTCTGCCGCCGTCCGCCGTATTTGGTATCCCCCACCAGGGGGTGGCCCAGGTAGGCCAAATGGGCCCGAATTTGGTGGGTGCGCCCGGTGTGGAGGTCCACCTCCAAAAGGCTGACCCCTTTTCGGGAATCCAGCACCCAGTATTCTGTGATGATGGTGCGGCCATCCGGCACCGGCTGGCGGAAAATCTCCACCTGGTTTTTCGCGGCGTCCTTGCGGAGAAAGGCCTTTTCCACCCCGTGGGCGGGAGAAGGGACGCCGAACACCAGGCAGCGGTAGCGCTTCGTCAGCTCCCGCTCCCGAATCTTCTGGTTCAATACCCGCAGAGTAGGGGCGTTTTTGGCGCAGAGGACGATGCCGCTGGTGTTGCGGTCGATGCGGTTGCAGAGGGCGGGGGTGAAGGAATTCTCCCTTTGGGGGGCATATTGACCGGCGGCCACCAGGTATTTAAGGATGCGGTTAATAAGGGTATCCACCGCCCCGTCGTTGTCCACATGGACCACCAGCCCGGCGGGCTTATCCACCAGGAGGAGGTTTTCGTCCTCGTAGAGGATTTCCAGCTGGTCCCCGGCGGAAAGGAAGGCGTTCTCCTGGCCGTCGGCGGCAAAGAACTCATCGTTTATGTACAACTCCACCAGGTCCCCCAGGGCCAGGCGGCAGGAGGCTTCACCGCGCTTGCGGTTCACCTTGATTCGCTTAAGGCGCAGGTATTTGTACAGAAGGTTCTGGGGCAGGAGGGGCACTGTCTTGGAAAGGAACCGGTCCAGACGCTGTCCGCAGTCGTTTTCCCCAATGGTGTAGCTTCTCATGGCATCCCCTCCCGGAATAATTTTTCCCCGCACCCTGGGGCTCCAAGCAAAAAAGACCAGTCTCTAAACTGGTCTTTCTGCTTATCGGCGCCCAATGCTTTGACGCCGAAATCTTTCGGTAATAGACAAACGGCCTTCGACCAGCAAGGCCGAAGACCGTGTAGGGCGCGCCTCGGCGGCTACGCCGTGGAGCGGATGACGGGAATCGAACCCGCGTAACCAGCTTGGGAAGCTGGAATTCTGCCATTGAACTACATCCGCACAGGCAACGCTAATATTATCCCTCAAAATGGAAAAAAAGTCAAGACTGGAAAGGGGATTTTTTCAAAAAAAATTTTGGCAAAAAAAGAAAATACCTCTTGATTTTTGGAAACAGGTGTGGTATTATAATTAAGCTGTTTCTGGGTGTGGCGCAGTTGGTAGCGCGCTACCTTGGGGTGGTAGAGGCCGGGTGTTCAAGTCACCTCACTCAGACCAGATGAAAAACCGCTTAACTTAAATGGTTAGGCGGTTTTTCTTTTATGTCTTACTGTATCTTCCCTTAAAATCCTCTCTCTTTACACAACTTGTCAATCTCTCTCCATCCCATCCTACGCATGAAGTCTGCTGCGTAGTTAACATCTTTGCCCTCCATAAGCAACACATGGATTCCAAGACGCTTAATTCGCTTGCCAAGATGGGTGTTTTCCTTTCGCTCCTCGGCGATCATCGCCAGATAGAGCGTTGAATATAGTATATCTATTTCTACGGCATCTTTGGCATAGCCTTGGGATATAGAAGTGATATAATCAAGATCTTCCCGTTTAACAGATTTACCAACTAAAGCGTAGACCTACACATAATCACCATAAATACGTTTTGTGCCGTACTCTCTGGCGTACTGCTGTAGCTGCTTGAAATAGTCCTTATCTTTCGGCGCATATGGAGCACCGCTGCCCCTTGTTAAGTAAACACACCATTCATCAAATTTTCCTTGGTCGTATTCCAAAAAAGAACCATCGGCAAATTGTTTTATACGCTGTCCAATAAAATCTCCCTAATTTTAAGATGCGATTTGCGGCCGTTTTGCAGCACCCCTGTTGCACCTCCGCCACAAAATCAGCGGCTCATCTATTGTCTCCCCTTATTTTTGGGAAAGTACATATAAAGCTGGCATTTCACCATGCCGTTATAGAGCTTCCTCCGCTTATCCGCTGGGCGGCCAAACAGCTCCT
>WSMP01000209.1 GCA_013316495.1 Angelakisella sp. | reverse complement strand
ATTTGACCCAGGCGGTGTAATCGGCGTGGCCGGGCCGGGGCTTTTCCAAAAGCTCCTGGTAATCCCCAGAGCGCTGGTCCCGGTTGCGGATGACGGCGCAAAGGGGGGCGCCGCAGGTTTTTCCATTCTCCAGCCCGGAGAGGAACTCCGGCGTGTCCGCCTCCTGCCGGGCGGTGGAAAGGGGGCTTTTCCCCGGTTTCCGGCGGTCCAGGAAGGCCTGCAATTCCTCCAGGTCGATGGCCTCCCCGGCGGGCAGGCCGTCGATTACCACCCCGATGGCAGCCCCGTGGGACTGGCCGAACACCGATATTTTCAGGAGTTTTCCGAAGCTAGAGGACATGAACTTCCCCTCCCAGTTTTTTATAGTCCTGCCAAAAGGCGGGGTAGGATTTTTCCACCGCCTGGGCCCCGGTGATGGTGACAGGGCCCCCGCAGGCGGTGGCGGCGATGGCCGCCGCCATAACGATGCGGTGGTCGTTTGCCCCGTCCACCACCCCGCCGGTGAGGGGGCCGCCGGTGACGGTGAGGGAATCAGGCCCCTCCTCCGCCCGGCATCCCAGGGCGGCCAGCATGGCGTGGACGGTCACAAGTCGGTCGCTTTCCTTCAGCCGCAGGCGGGCCGCCCCGGCAAAGCGGGTGGTCCCCTGCCGCCCCGCCGCCATCACCGCCAGGGGAGGCAGCAGGTCGGGACAGTCGGTGAGGTCAATCTCTGTATCCCCCGGCTGGCAGAGGAGGGAAAAGTGCTCCGCCACCACCCGGTCCCCCTGGGGGGAATCCTCCCGGAGCCCCTGTATCGTTACCGGGTTCCCCAGGGCCTTGGCGGCGTACCAGAATCCCCCCTGGGACCAATCCCCCTCGATGGCGGTGTCCCGGCTGGCGAAGAGCTGCCCGCCAGGGACCAAAAACCGCTTGTAGCCCTGGTTTTCTACCTGGATGCCGAAGGCCCGCAGCGTTTCCAGGGTCATCTCCACATAACCGCGGGACTGGAGGGGGGAGGTCATTTCCATCCTGGAATCCCCCTCCAGCAGGGGCAGGGCGTAGAGGAGCCCGGTGACGAACTGGCTGGAGACGTCCCCCGGCAGAGGGTATTCCCCCGGCTCCAGCTCCCCCCGGATGGTGAGGACGCTGGCCTGCTGCTCCCAGAGGATGCCCTTTTTCCGGAAGAGGTCCAGGTAGGGCTGCTGGGGCCGCTCCATCAGCCGCCCCCGGCCGGTGAACCGCCCGCCCCCCAAAAGGGCCAGGGCGATGGGGATGACAAAGCGCAGGGTGGAGCCGGATTCCCCGCAGTCAAAAAGGGAAAGCCCCGCCGGGTTCCACTCCCGGCCCCAAAGGCCGCGGACCTGGAGGGTGTCCGGCTCCGGCTGCTCCCAATCGCAGCCCAGCTCCGCCACGCACCGGAGGGTGGCCTGAATGTCCTGGGAGAAGGTGACCTTTCGGATGACGCTGGTCCCCTGGGCCAGGGCGGCGGCTAAAATAGCCCGGTGGGCCATGGACTTGCTGGAGGGAGGGGCCACAGTCCCCGCCAGCTTTTTGGGAATGATGCGCACATCCATCGCCCTATCCCTCCAGTCCCGCCCGGATGACAGGTAGCAGCTCTGCTACCGGCAGCTTTTTCAGCACACACCGGCCAATCTTTTCCGGCACCACCAGGGTGATCGCCCCCCCGGCCCGCTTTTTGTCGGAGAGGGCCGCTTCCGCCAGAGCCTCCGGGGAGAAATCCGTCCCGGTGGGCAGATGGTTTTTCTCCAGGCAGGCGGCGATGCGCGCCGCCACCGGCTGCTGGGTCCACCCCAAAGCCTCGGCGGCCTGGGCCATCACCGCCATTCCGACGGCAACGGCGTGGCCGTGGGGGATGGTAAAGCCGCTGCATTTTTCAATGGCGTGGCCTACCGTGTGGCCCAAATTCAGGAGCTTTCGCTCCCCCTGCTCCTTCTCATCCCGCTCCACCACCCCGGCCTTGTAGCGGACGCACCGGGCGATGATCTCCGGCAGAACAGGGGAGGCAGGGGAGAGGGGCGGCCCCTCAAAGAGGGCAAAGAGGTCCTCATCGCAGAGGACGCCGGTTTTGATGGCCTCGGCGGCCCCGTCGGCGAAGAACTCCGGGGTCAGCGTTCCCAGGCAGTTGGTGTCACAGAGGACCGCGGCAGGCTGAAGGAAGGCCCCGGCCAGGTTTTTCCCCGCCGAAAGGTCCACCGCGGTCTTGCCCCCCACCGAGGAATCCACCGCTGCCAGCAGGGAGGTGGGCAGCTGGATGTACCGCACCCCCCGCAGGTAGAGGGCGGCGGCCAGCCCCGCCATATCC
>WSMP01000208.1 GCA_013316495.1 Angelakisella sp. | reverse complement strand
GTGTTAGGGAAAGGGTCAAAGATGGATTTGACACCTTTGTATGAACTGCGGGAGCGGCTCCGGACGGGAGCCATTGCCGGAGCAGCCCTGGCCGCCGGTGATTTTCGCCTTGCCCGCGCCCTGGAGGGGTTGACCCCCTTTGAAAAGGCCAGCCCTGTCTTCGAAAGACTGGGCCAGCTGGCCCGCCAGGTTCTGGCCCCAGACTGCGAGAACCGGGCCGTGGCGCTGCTGGAGGCCATCACCCTTTGTGACGCGGTGCTCTGTGCCCAGGGGGCGGTGGCTGTCCCCGGCGAGCTGGAGGAGCTGCCCCGGCGGAGCGGGGGAATCCCCCTCACCAGTGCCCCCTACTTGCTGTTGGCCTCCCTGATGGAGACCCTGACCGCCAAGGACGGCAAGCACCGCTCCCGCCTGAAGGAAGCCTATGAGGCCCATCCGGAGCTTCTTTGGGATTACCGGGTGCAGCAGGCCCTGGTGAAGGCCCTGGACTCCAAATCCTGGGAGTTTGCCTATATGGTCCGGCAATGGCTGGAGGAAGGGGACGAAGGTCTTCTCCCCTTCCTGCTGGAGGACTTTCAACCGGCGGCAGGGACAAGGGCGATGGCCTGGCGGGTTAAAGTTATGGATGTCCTCGCCGGGGGGAAGCTGAACGATTGGTATCTGGAGCAGCTGAAAAAGGCCAAGAAGCAGGTGCGCCCGCCCCTCATCTACGCCCTTCGCCACCGGCAGGAGAACCTGGAGGTCCTTCTGGCCCTGGAGAAGAAGGAAAAGGGGGACAACCGAAAGGCGGTCCTCCAGGCTCTTGCCCATATGGACACCCCCGACGCCCTCGCCTTTTGGCGGGAGCTGGCAAAGGAGAACCCCGCCGAGGCGGTGGACTACTCCAGGAACATCGCCAACGCCAACGCCGCCACCCTGACGGCGGAGCTGTTTTTGGGGGAGCTGGAAGCCGCCGCCGATCCCTCCAATAAGCTGGACCCGGAGCAGCTGGGCCGCCTGCTGAACGCCCTGATCCGCAAAACCGGACCGGCTATCTGCCAGGTTTACCGCAAGGGGGCGGCCCAAGCCCCCAGCCTGGACCTCTGCCGAAGCTGGGTAAACGGAACAAGAAAGATCCAGTTTAGGCAGAAGTATACCCTTTGGGAGGTAGCCTTCCAGGGCGGGCAGTGCTTTTCCGCCGCCCTGGCGGAGGTGCTGACCCAGTCCATCTACCAGGACGCCGACCCCATGCTTTGCTCCCTGGCGGAGGAGCTATACGAGGAATACGGCGGGATTTGGGCCGCGCCGGTGGTCTGCGCCGCCCTCCTCACCAAGGGGGCCGAGGAAGCGGCGGCGGTGGGTAAAAAGCTCCTGACCCCCGACCTGCTGAAGGAGCTCAAGCGCCGGGGGGAGAAAAAGCTGCTGATGGAGCTGGTCCTTGGCCGGCTCATCGGCCCCAGGGGTGATTACGACAACATCGACGATGAAAAGCCGGAAAGGATCTCCTACCGCGGCTTAAACGAACACTACACCCCCATTGCCGCCCCCCTGGACAGCTGGTGGTACCAGCTGATGATGGAGCTCCAGATGGATAAAAAACTGTGGTCCCTGCTCCAAAAGGAGGAGCCGGCCTGCCAGCAGGTCCTGGAGTACTTCTACCGCCGCCTCTGGCGGGGGGAATCGGTTATGCTCGTCCGCAACACCTTCCAGCTGCTGGATGACTGCGGCTGGACCAACTGGAAGGGACTGCTCCTGAGTTTTATGCAAAACGATAAGGTGCACCATATAAACTACGATATTGTGGTAGACCTTTTGGAGGAACGCCACATTTCCAACCGGGAAAGGGCGGAAGAGCTGGCGGAAATTTATGCCGCCCTTGGTTCCAAAAGGAACTCGCCCTACTTTCCGGTTTCTGTAGAAGAACAGATTCAGGAGTGGATGCAGGGATAAGGTCCCGGCTTCTATCCGTTGGTTTTCTATATCTTAAAGGGAGGGACACAAAATGGATCTGACACCTTTATATGAACTGCGGGAACGGCTCCGGGCCGGAGCCATCGCCGGGGCGGCCCTGGCGGCGGATGACTTCCGCCTTGCCCGCGCCCTGGAGGGACTGGCCCCCCTGGAAAAGGCCTCCCCCGTTTTTGCAAAGCTGGGCCAGCTGGCCCACTCAGTGCTGGCCCCGGACTGTCAGGACCGGGCCGGGGCGCTGCTGGACGCCATCACCCTTTGCGATGCCGTCCTTACCACCCAGGGGGCGGTGGCCGTCCCTGGGGAACTGGAGGCGCTTCCTCCCCGTGCCGGGGGGACAGCCCTCACCAACGCCCCCTACTC
>WSMP01000207.1 GCA_013316495.1 Angelakisella sp. | reverse complement strand
TCCTAGCAACTGCCTGGAGTCTAAGCATCCAAAGTGTTTTACACCGACACGGCGTAGCCGCCGAGGCACGCCCTACTTGCCCCCCTCTTTCGAGGGGGGCTTTACCTTTATACAAAATCTTAGCGGGTACATGGAGTCCTAAGCATCCAAAGTGTTTTACACCGACATGGCGTGGCCGCCAAGGCACGCCCTGCTCGCCCCCCTCTTTCGAGGGGGGCTTTCCTTTGTACAGAATCTTAGTGCGTGCCTGGAGACATGGGCATCTAAACTGTTTTACACCGCCATGGCGTGGCCGCCAAGGCACGCCCTACAAGGCCCCCCTCTTTCGAGGGGGGAATTTATACATATATATAATGTATAGAAAAAGTCCCCTTTTCTCAAAAAGGGGACCCAATGGTATGGCGTACTGCTTCACCGTCATTTCTTCTTTTTTGTAAAAAACAGCACCGCAACGATGGCCGCTGCCGCTACACCCATAATAATGAGGGCCAGGGCAACCATGCTGTTATCTCCTGTAGAGGGGTTGGGCACCCCTGCGAAGGCCGGAACCGTTCCAGCGATAAAGACCGTCAAGGCGGTCAGAAGCATTCCCAGATAGTTCATCCTCAACTTTCTCCTTCCGTGTTTTGCCAGCGCATTATTTCCCCGTCCAGCTGCCTGCATTGCAGCAGCTGCTCAAAGTCTATTCCATCTCCCCAAATGCTCTGCATTCGAGGTTTTAGACAGACCTTTATAGTTTATTATATCACCTGGAAAGGACCTGTCAACCATCCCGCCCAAAAAATGAGATGGGCAATTGAGCCTGGGTATCGTTTCATTTATGGGTTGACAAAATATTTTACATGATGTAGAATTAAAAGCAAGGAGGTTCTATGTTTTGTAGAATAACACTTGGACCGCAAGCGACGGCTGTTTGGAAGGAGCTGCAAAGAAATGAAAATGTCTGATTCGGAAATGAAAATCATGGCCCTCATCTGGGAAAACGGAGGGGTGGTGACCACCGCCTGGCTCACCCAGCGGCTGGGGGAAACGGGCTGGAAGGCCACCACCATCCTCACCTTTCTGGCCCGGCTGGAGGAAAAAGGCTTCCTCACCGTCCGCAAAAACGGGCGGCAAAATCTCTATGAAGCCGCCATCAGCCGGGAGGAGTACCAGCGGGAGGAGACCCAGAGCTTTATCCGCCAGATTCACGGCGGCTCTTACAAGAGCCTATTTGCCGCCCTTTGCGCCCCCGGCCAGCTGACTGCCGGGGAGGTGGAGGAGCTGCGCCGGTGGTTCGAGGGAGAGGACGGGACAAAGGGAGGACAGTGACTATGCTGCTGATTGGAATTTTTCTGACGGTTCTTTCCCTCACCGCGGCGGGGAGCCTGGGCGTCCTGCTGGTGCTGGGGATGAAGAAACTCTTTGGGAAACGGCTGGGTGCCCGGTGGAATTACCTGGTATGGCTGCTGCCCCTAGCCCTCTACCTGGTGCCGGTGTATCTCCCCCAGGGGGAGCACCCTGTCCGGAAAGCACCCCAGGTGCCGCTGCCAGCGGCTGGCGCCCCGGCGGCGGTTCCAAAGCCTGTCGTCCCCGGAGGAACAGCGCTTGTGGGGGGTACACCCGCCATTTTTATTCCGGACCTGTGGGAGCTGTGTCAGCAGCTTCTCCCCGCCCTGGCTCTGCTGTGGCTGCTGGGCCTAATTCTCTCCGCAGCGGTGCGGCTAGCGGACCACCGCCGCCTTGCCCGGAGCCTGGAAAAATGCTCCCACCTGCCGGAGGAAAATGGCCGGGCGGCGGCGCTCTTCTCCCGGCTGTTGGAGGAGATGAACATCCCCCAAGGGCGGGTGGAGCTGTGGCTCTGTCCAGGGGTGGAAAGTCCTCTGCTCCTGGGTCTTTCGCGGCCCAGGGGCAGGTGGCAGAAATCTCCGTTTCCGCCGGGGCCGCCGCCCTGGCGATGGACAAGGCCGCGTTGAAGCGGCGCCTGGAGCTGCTGTGCACGGGAGGGAAAACCGGTCCCTGGGGCAGGCTGCTGGCTTGGGTGCTTGCCCTGACCGTGGCGGCGGCAGGTGTAGCATGCTCTGCCGCCACCAACCCCGGCCCAGAGGCTCTTTCCTCCCAAAGCGCCGCCTCTGACGGGGAGGAGAGCCCGGAGGAGCCGGAGGTTCCAACCGACCCGCCGCCTTCCCAAAGCCTGGAGCCATCCCCACCGGCAAGCACTTCAAGCAACTCGGAACCAGCGCCTGCGCCAGAGACGGAGCCAGAAACGAGCGAGCCTCCTGCCTCCATTCCCCCGGTTCCACATATACTTCCGCGCAGTGGGCATAGCGGGTGCGGGCCCCGT
>WSMP01000206.1 GCA_013316495.1 Angelakisella sp. | reverse complement strand
CTTCTTTTTCTTCTTGCGAAAGAAGAAAAAGAAGCAAAAAGAAGAACGGCAAAAGTCCGTAAAATCCCCGCCGCAAAAATCACTGCGAAGGAGCCAGGCCATGTCCGACTATTTGACCCTTCTTAAGACCTTTTCCCCCGGCGACGCCAGAGAGGCGGCGGATAAGGCCCTGATACTGGACTGCTGCCACCGGTACGGGGAAAAGATTCTCACCAGGGAGGCTCTGGCTGCCCACATCACCAGCTCCGCCTTTGTGATGAGCCCGGATTTGGGGTGGGTGCTGATGGCTTGGCACAACATCTACAAAAGCTGGGCCTGGACCGGCGGCCACGCCGACGGGGAAAGGGACCTGCTGGCGGTGGCCCTGCGGGAGGCCCAGGAGGAAACCGGCGTCCAAAACCTCATCCCCCTTCGGGAAACGCCCCTTTCTATGGAGGCGCTCACCGTCTGCCAGCACCAAAAGCGGGGCCGGGAGGTTTCCGCCCACCTGCACCTGAACTTCTCCTTTCTGCTGCTGGCCCCCAGGGAGGGACAGGCCCTAACTGCCAAGGCGGATGAGAACAGCGGGGTGGACTGGCTCCCGGCGGACCGTTTGGGGGATTACTGCACCGAGGCGGAGATGCTCCCGGTTTATGCGCGGCTGCTCCAAAGGGCAAGGGCCATAAAGTTTGGAAGCAAAGTCCTGTAGTTCCAGCCGTCTAAGTCCCCAGGCACCCGTTAGCGCACCACAAGGGCCGGGTGAACATCCAGCCCGGCTAGGGTGTGTCCGCAGGGCGCTGTTCCGGAATTGCGGGAAAAATCCTTGACTTTCTGCTTTAATCACGGTAGTATAGTTCAGTAATCTCATTCTATAAAAGGTGGTCAATCACAATGAGCTTTGATAAAGTCCGCACCCGTTTTGCCCCCAGTCCCACCGGCTATATGCACGTTGGGAACCTGCGCACCGCCCTGTATGCCTACCTCACCGCCAAAGCCCAGGATGGTATCTTCATCCTGCGCATCGAGGACACCGACCAGGAGCGGTACGTGGAGGGAGCGGTGGACATCATCTATAATACCCTCCGGGAGACCGGTCTTCTGTGGGACGAGGGCCCCGACGTGGGGGGGCCGGTGGGTCCTTATGTCCAGAGCGAGCGGATGGGGATGTTCAAGGACTACGCCCTCCAGCTGGTGGAGAAAGGGGCAGCCTACTACTGCTTCTGCGATAAGGACCGGCTGGAGGAGGTCCGGGCGGTGCAGCAGGCTTCCGGCATCGCCCCTAAGTACGACGGCCATTGCCGCCATTTAACCCCAGAGGAGGTCCAGGAGAAGCTGGCCGCTGGGATTCCCTATGTCATCCGTCAGAAGGTCCCCACCGAAGGCACCGTCACCTTCCACGACCAGATTTTTGGGGACATCACTGTGGACTGCGCCGACCTGGACGACCAGGTGCTCATTAAGGCGGATGGGATGCCCACCTACAACTTCGCCAATGTGGTGGATGACCACACCATGGGCATCACCCACGTCATCCGGGGCAACGAGTATCTTTCCTCCACCCCGAAGTACAACCTCCTGTACGAGGCCTTTGGCTGGGAAGTGCCCGTTTATATCCACTGCCCCCCGGTGATGAAGGACGCCACCCACAAGCTCAGCAAGCGCAACGGTGATGCCTCCTACGAGGATCTTATCGCCAAGGGTTACCTGAAGGACGCTGTCCTCAATTACATTGCCCTGCTGGGGTGGAGCCCCAAGGGGGAGCGGGAGATTTTCACCCTGCCAGAGCTGGTAGGGGAGTGGGACCCCGCCGGCATCTCCAAATCCCCTGCCATCTTCGACGGCCAGAAGCTGCGGTATATTAACGGCGAGTACATCCGGGCCCTTTCTCCGGAGCAGTTTTACGAAAGGGCCCTCCCCTGGATGCGCCAGACGGTGAAGAGCGAGACCGCCGACCTCCGGGCGCTGGCGGGGGTGCTCCAGGCCCGGTGCGAGGTCCTTTCCGACATCCCGGAGCAGGTGGACTTCATCGACACTGTGCCGGAGTACGACCTTGCCCTTTACACCAATAAAAAGATGAAGACCACCCCGGAGACCAGCCTTGCGGCCCTTCGGGAGACCCTCCCCGTCCTGGAAGGGCTGGCGGACTTCACCGCCGAGGCCATCCATACCGCCCTCTTTGAGCGCATTGCCCAGCTGGAGGTGAAGAACGGCTGGCTTCTCTTCCCTCTGCGGGTGGCGGTAAGCGGCAAGCAGTTCACCCCCGGCGGCGGTATTGAACTCTGCGCCATCCTGGGCAAGGAGGAATCAATCCGCCGTGTAAAGGCCGCCATCCAAAAGCTGGAGGACTGATGGC
>WSMP01000205.1 GCA_013316495.1 Angelakisella sp. | reverse complement strand
CCGGGGCAAAAAGCGCCAGGGCCAAAAGGGCCAGAAGAGCCAGTGCGATATATCCTCCCACCGGCTCTCCCTCCTTTTCCAACGCTGTATCCAGGGCGCTGCCCTGGACCCGCTTCTTTTTCTTCTTACAAAAGAAGCCGGCGTGCCGCCGGTGTCTCGCCCTGCACGGCCTTCGGCCTTACCCTGGCAGAAGGCACAAGGGAGTGCCTGGAGTCTTAGCTGGCAGGGCGGCGGCAAAGCCGCCAGGAGAGCCCCTCCTGTCACCTTCGGAAAATGCCGGAAGGGCTTCCCTGCCAGATAGACCCATGTGCCTGAACTTGGGGCAGCACCCCAATCACTTCTTCAGGCGGAAGCGGCTCACCTGATCCTGGAGGAGGTGCACCTGCTCGAAGAGCTCGGCGCTGACGGCGGCGGATTCCTCGCTGCTGGCGGAGTTGGTCTGCACCACCGAGGAAATCTGCCCCAGGCCCTCGGTGACCTGGGCGATGGAGGCGGCCTCGCTCTGCACCGCCTCGGCAATCTGGCCGATGGCGGTATTGGATTCCATCACCAGGTCCATGGTCTTGCGCAGGGAGCGGGAGACCTCATCCACAATATGGCTCCCCTTTTCGGTGGCGCCGACGGCGTTTTCGATAAGCTCCTTGGTGGCCTTGGCGGCCTGGTCGGACTGGGTCGCCAGGCTGCGGACCTCGTCGGAGACCACCGCAAAGCCCTTGCCGGCAGCTCCGGCGCGGGCGGCCTCCACCGCGGCGTTCAGGGCCAGGATGTTGGTCTGGAAGGCGATGTTCTCGATGGTGGCGATAATCCGGCTGATCTGCTGGGAAGCCTCGGTGATATCCTTCATGGCGGAAACCATCTGGTCCATCTGCCTGCTGCTGACATTTACCTGCTCCCCGGTGAGGCGGGCCCCCTCCTGGGCCTCCGCGGCCGCCTTCACGTTCCGGGCGGCGCTCTTGGAAAGGTTATCCAGGGTGGCGTAAACCCCCTCCAGCTCGCTGGCCTGCTCGGTGGCGCCCTGGGCCAGGGACTGGGAGCTGCTGGAAAGCTGCTCCGCGTTGCCGCTTACCCGCTGCTCCGCCTGCTGGATGTACCCGAAGGCGTTGGAGATGTTGCCGGTAAAGCTGTCAATGGAAAGCTCGATGGACTTAAAGTCCCCTATGTAGGGAACCGAGGTGTGGACGTTGAAGTTGCCCTCCGAAAGCTCGCCCATGATGCGGTTGATATCCGCCACATATTCTTCTATGCGCTCCATGGACTTGCGGAGGGTCTCGGCCAGCATCCCAAGCTCGTTGTCCGAATGGTAGTTCAACTCCAGCGTCAGATTGCCCTCCTGGAGCGGCTCGCTCCCCCTGGTGATGGCCAGGATAGGCCGGATAATCTGCCCCAGAACATAGAGGATCAGGCTGATGAGAGCGATGAGGGAAAGAGAAAGGCCCACGATGGAGGTTATGTGCATCATCACAATGGTGCGCTGCATCTGGGCGGTGCAGGCGTCGTTTATCTGGGTGCTCTCCTCCACCACCTGGTCCAGCATCCCCACCAGCTGGGTGAGATTCTGCTGGATGGTGGTTTGATAATAGCTTTGGGCGCGGCTGGGGTTGCTATCCAGCCATCCCAAAACCTGGGTGGCCGACTGGTGAAGCTCCTTGTGGAGGGGCTCCATCTGGCTGCGCAGCTGGAGTATCTTTTCATTATCGGTGCCGGCCTCGCCATAGAGCCACTGGCCCAGCACGCAGGTGGTGGGGTCGATGCTGCCGGTAAATTCCGTTCCGGCGTACAGGGCGTTGCTCAGGTTGCTGGCCCACTTGTAATGGGCGGTTTCCGCCCTTTGGGCCCGGTCCAGCACGTCGCTGGCAGACGCGCTCTGCTTCTGGCTGCCTTCGATGGTCAGGATGTTCACCGTCATCATAACGCTGAACATCAGCACCGCCAGGAGGGCCACCGCTACCCGAATGCCGACCGAACGCTTGATGCTTTTTTTCATAAGGACTACACCTCTCCTTTTTGCTTGTGTACTTAAATTTTTATCTCATCCGTCCAAAGGACGGGGGCCTCCGCTCTCTTTATATTATGTAGCCGTTTCCTCCTGGGGCATATCCCCCAGGGTCATCTGGCCGTCCTCCTCCGGCGGGGGCTCCTCCCCCTCCCCGGAAACGTCCGGCAGCTCCCCCAGGCTCCCCAGGCCGAAGCACCGCAGGTAGGCCGGGGTGGTGCGGTAGGAGATGGGGCGCCCCGGTAGCTCCAGCCGCCCGGCCTCCTCCACCAGTCCCTTTTCCACCAGGGAGGTGACCACCGAGGAGCTGTCCACCCCCCGCACCTGCTCCACAAAGCCGCGGGTCACCGGCTGGTTGTAGGC
>WSMP01000017.1 GCA_013316495.1 Angelakisella sp. | reverse complement strand
CTTTTTCCGCCCTGCTGCGTTAAAAATCCTTGTAATACACCAAGTATTCCTGCGGTTTTTTGCCTTGCAGGACGAAAAAATCTCTCGTCCTGCCGGTATCATCCGGTTATGAATACAGGTTCTTAATTCGAAATATATAAAGAGGACCGCGAGGGTCCTCTTTTTTCCTATAGGCTGCCAGAAGCCGCCAGGCTGACGGTGGCCTTGGTGATGCTGTCCAGAAGGGCGGCCATCTGCCGGGGGGATTCTGCCATACCGGCGCTTACCCAGCGGCGGAGGGTCCCCATACACCCGGCCACCACGTAGATTTGCAGATAGCCGCCGTGGGAGCAACCGGCGCCGGGATAGAGCACCGGCCAGTCCTCGGCGCACTTTTCCTCCGCAATGCTGCTTAGCTCCTGCACCAGGGACTGGTCCACATTGGGGCCGAAGAACATCTGGCAAAGGTCCCGGTTTTCCCAGGCGTACTCCATAATGGCTCGGAACAGGGGAGCCGGTCCCCCCGGCAGCTCCTCCGGGGGGTACTGCCGGAAAATATCCCGAATCTCCTGGATGGCCTCCTGCCACATCTTCTCATACAGCTCGTAGATGTCCCGGTAGTGAACATAAAAGGTTCCCCGGTGAAGGTCCACCGTGTCGGTAAGCTCCCGCACAGTGATGTCCTTCAGCTTCTTTTTTTCCAAAAGGCTCACCAGGCCCTGGCGAAGGGCCTTCTTGGTTTTCCGCACCCGGCGGTCGTCCGCTCCGTTGTTCATAATTTTTTTACCTTCTCTCCACAAAGATAAAAGACACTTCCTGGTAAAAATGTCCTTTAATAAACAGAACAGCTGTTTATTGACTATGGACATATTAACCAATGTCTATTATAATGGCTTTTAGACAGTTAGTCAACATTTGTTTAATAACATTATTGGTGTTTGGGAGTGATTTTATTTTGGAAAGAGCTGTAAAAAGGGTACTGAAGCTGCGGGGGCTGGTGGTGGCCCTTTTCCTCTGCCTTGCCGCCTTCTGCGCCGTCATCACCCCGCTGGTTGAAATTAACTACGACATTGTGGATTACCTGCCGGCCCAGGCCCCCTCCACAGTGGGGCTGGACGTAATGGACGCCACCTATGACAAGGCGGTGCCCAACGTCCGGGTGATGATAAAGGACGTCACCATCCCGGAGGGTCTGGCCTACAAGGCCCGGCTGGAGGCTCTCCCCGGCGTGGACGACGTCAATTGGCTGGACGACCAGGCGGACCT
The DNA here is from genome assembly GCA_013316495.1 of Angelakisella sp. Taxonomy (GTDB): domain Bacteria; phylum Bacillota; class Clostridia; order Oscillospirales; family Ruminococcaceae; genus Angelakisella. The sequence goes on along the minus strand of WSMP01000017.1, from coordinate 16,796 downwards.
CACCGTCCCCCTGGAGACCCAGGATAAAAAGAAGGTGGAGGATTGGTACAAAAACGGCAACGCCCTCTATTCCCTGGTGGTGGGGGAGGAAAACCAGATTGAGACCATCGGGGCCATCCGGGAAATCATCGGCCCGGATAACGCCATGAGCGGGTCCCCGGTGGAGACGGTGGACGCCCACCTCTCCGCCAGCTCGGACATGGTGAAGATGATGAGCATCATCATTCCCCTGGTCTTTCTGATCCTTCTCTTCACCACTACCTCCTGGTTTGAGCCGGTGCTTTTTATGCTCAACGTGGGGGTGGCGATTCTCATCAACATGGGCACCAACCTGATTTTTGGGGAGATCTGCTTCATCACCAATACCACCGGGGCGATTCTCCAGCTGGCCTGCTCCATGGATTACGCCATCTTCCTGCTGGAGCGGTTCGAGGAATTCCGCAGGGAGGGCCTCCACCCGGAGGAGGCCATGGCCCAGGCGGTGCTCCGTTCCGCCGGTTCCATCGCCTCCAGCGGCCTTACCACCGTGATGGGCTTTGCCGCCCTTATCGCCATGCAGTTTCTCATCGGCCCGGATATGGGGTATGTCCTCTCCAAGGGCATCGCCATTTCCCTGGCCACCACCCTGGTCTTTATGCCCTGCGCCACCATGTTCTGCTATAAGCTCATCGACCGCACCAGCCACCGCTCCTTTATGCCCTCCTTCCACCGGCTGGCCAGGGGCGCGGTGCGGATAAAGGGCTTTGTCACCATCGGGGTGGCGGTTCTCCTAATCCCCTGCTACCTGGCCCAGCAGAACATCCACTTTGTCTACGGGGCCTCGGAGATGACCGGCCCCGATTCCCAAATCGTCCGGGAGCGGGACGCCATCAACGACCAGTTCGGGGAGTCCAACTCCTTCGCCATCCTGGTGCCGGTGGGCAGCACCGCCAAGGAGCAGGCCCTCAACGACGAGCTGAAGGCGCTGCCCCAGGTGAGCTCAGTCCTCTCCTATGTGGAGACGGTGGGCAAAAGTATTCCGGAGGGCTACGTCCCGCCGGATCAGCTGAAGCTCCTCACCGCCAAGGGATACACCCGGCTGGTGGTCTCCGCCCGCGTCCCCTCGGAAAGCCAGGAGACCTTCCGCTTTGTGGAGACCATGCGGAATCTGGCCCAGCAGTATTACGGCGACCAATATTATATGGTGGGCGTTCCCGCTACCATTTACGATATGAAGGACACCATCACCGCCGACAGCGTCAAGGTGAACGCCATCTCCATCGGGGCCATCGGCCTCATCCTTCTGCTGAACTTCCAGTCGGTGAGTCTCCCCGTCCTGCTGCTGCTCACCATCGAATCCTCCATCTTCATCAACATCGCGGTGCCCTACTTCACCGGCGCCCATCTCCAGTACATCGGCTACCTGATTATCAGCTCGGTGCAGCTGGGGGCCACCGTGGACTATGCCATTCTCTTCACCAACCGCTACCTGGAGCTGCGCGGCAAAATGCTCCGGCAGGAGGCGGTTACCGAAACCATCCGCTCCACCGCCGGCAGCATCCTCACCTCCGGGGGGATTCTGGCTACCGCCGGCATCGTGCTGCGGTTCGGCTCCAGCAACCTGATTATCGGCCAGCTGGGGGTCCTGGTGGCCCGCGGGGCCATCCTTTCCATGGTGTTGGTGCTGGTGCTGCTGCCCACCCTCCTCACCCGGCTGGAGTGGCTCATCAAATGCACCAGCCGCAAAATCAGCTTCTACACCGCACCAAAGGAGGAAATCGCGGTATGAAAAAAGGAAAACTGGCGGCGCTGCTGGCGCTGGGGATGCTCCTCTCCACCGGCACCGCCTACGGGGCGGAGGACGCCCCCTATAATCCCGGCCCCATGCTGGATGGCATCCAAATCTCCTCCCGGACCGCCGGGCGGGGCGGAAAGATTTCCGTTGCGGCGGACGCTTGGGACAGCGACGGCATCCGCTCCATCTGGGTGCGGTTCATCCACGATGAAAGCGGGAAGGTGCTGAGCCTTCCCCTGCTGCCCCGGCGGGGGGACCCCTGCATCGATGGGTACTGGTCCGGCGAGCTGGAGCTGCCGGAGGACGCCCCCCTGGGGGTTTACGTTCTGCGCAGCGTCGTCCTGGTGGACCAAAAGGAGGGGCGCACCCGGTACCTGCGGGAGGCGGACATGAACTGGAACGCCAGGGACACCGAGCTTTTGGAGGAGGAGCCCTTCTTCCAGCTGGTGGAGGACGCCGAAGGACCGCTTTTTCTGGGTTGCGCGGTGCTGCAAAACGCGGTGCAGGCGGGGGAAGGTGAGGACGGGCGGGCGCACACCGCCCGAATCACCCTTACCGCCAGGGACGAGGCCGCCGGCTTTCAGAAGGCTACATTGGTCTTCCAGGAGCCGGGAGGCAAGAAGCTCTTCGCCGCACTGGACCGGAACGACTGGGCAGGGGATGAGCTGTACCAGAAAGACCTCCCCATCCGGGAGCACCAGGCGGGGGGCGAATACCGCCTGGTGAAGGCCACCTTGGAGGACCGGGTGGGGAACAAGACCATCTTGGGGTACGGCAAGGACGCCCTCCCCCTGGAGCAGGGTTTTTCCTGCGGGTTTCGGGTCCTTTCCCAGGAGGAGGACCGGCGTCTGGCCCCCGCCCTCCAAAGCGTGCGGGTCACCGGACGCAAAACCTACGAGGATCATACCGAATATGAAATCGCCGTGGGGGCCGTCCCCCGCGGCTCGGAGGTGCACCACATCACCGTGCGCTTTAAAAACGACGCAACCGGGAGCACCGTCTCCAAGGTGATACGGGCGGAGGGGCAGGACTTTGCCCACGGCCTGAACGTCTACGCCGGGTGGCTTTCCATCAGCCAGTGGGAGGCGGAGGGGACCTTTATCCTGGATGGGGTGGTCCTCACCGACGAGGCGGGCAACGCCCAAACCTATTGCCGCCCGGAGAACGTCCGGGGCAGCCAGCTGGCCCTCCCCTGCACCGCCTCCTTCCAGGCAAAAACCGGCCAGAAGGCGGAGGATGACACCCCTCCGGTGGTGCTGGAGCTGGAGATGGAGCCCCGCACCAGCGTCGGCTACAACACCACCTTGCGGGTGCGGGCGGCGGACGACCGGTCCGGGGTGGACACCATCCGGGCCCGGTTTGAAAATGACGAATACGGGGTGATTGTCTTCTCCCTCTACCCGGACCTGGAGAGGGAGGGGTGGTTCACCGGCCATATCCCCGGCGCCCGGCTCACCCGGTGGGACCAGTATGAGCTGACCCGCCTGGTGGTTGCCGACAAGGCGGGGAACCGCCGAACCTATCTCCCGGAGGCGGGGGCGCGGGGGGAGGCGCTCCCCCGGCAGGTGGTTTTGACCGTTGACGATAACAGGGATTGAGGAGGATATATCCATGAAGCAGACGATGAAAAGGCTGGGCGCCCTGGGGCTTGCCCTCCTTTTGGGGGCGCTGGGGAGCATCCCCGCCCTGGCGGCGGAGCTGCCAGAAAAGGACGAGGTCATCTATGTGAACCTGAGCCCGGAGGGGGAGGCGGGTGCCATCTATGTGGTGAACTCCTACGACCTTCCGGCGGAGACCACCGTTACCGATTACGGAAACTACCGCAGGGTGAAGAACCTCACCACCACCGCCCCCCTCACCCAGGAGGGGAAGAAAATCACCTTCACCGCCCCGGCGGGGAAGTTCTACTACCAGGGGGAACTGGACAGCGCCCGCACCGGGGAGCTGCCCTGGCGGGTCACCGTCCGGTATTTTCTGGACGGAAAGGAGACCCCCGGACAGGAGCTGGCAGGGGCCAGCGGCCGCCTGGAGATGCGGGTTTCCCTGCGGCAAAACCCGGAGGCGGACCCGGTGTGGCGGGATAACTACGCCCTCCAAACCACCATCCAGCTGGATACCGAAAGCTGCAAGAACATCGTCGCCGAAGGGGCTACCCTGGCGGATGTGGGCCAGAAGAAGCAGATGTCCTACATCATCCTGCCGGGGAAGGAGAAGGATTTTACCATCACCGCCGATGTGGTGAATTTTGAGATGGACGGCATCTCGGTAAACGGCATTCCCCTGGTGCTGGACATCGACGACCCGGATACCCAGGAGCTGAAGGATCAGATTTCCGATCTCCAGGACGGCGCCGCCCAGCTGGACGACGGGGCCCTGGCCCTGTCGGACGGGGTGGATGAGCTGGAGTACGGGGCGGAGGCCCTGCGGGACGGGGCAGAGAGCCTCCAAAGCGGGATGCGGGATTTGAACGCCAGCCTCCAGATGGTGGGCCAGGGGATAGGAAAGCTGGAGCCCCTTTTCCCCCAGCTTATCCAAGGGGCGGTGGCCAGCGGGGCTTTGTCCCCCCAGGAGGCCCAGAAAATCGGCGGGATGCTGGAGCAGCTGCCCCTGCTGCTCCAGGGCTCCAGCGCCCTTGCGGCCGGTGCGGACCAGCTGGCCAACGGTACCGATGACCTTTACGACGGGGTGCTGAAGCTGAAGGACGGGGTAGCCGAGCTTTCCGACGGCACCATGCAGCTGCGGGACCAGTCCTCGGATATGGACACCCAGGTGGACGACAAGGTGGACGAGATGCTGGACGAGTACCGCTCCAAGGACTTTGCCGCCATCTCCTTTGTGGACCCGGAGAACCCGGCGGTGGCGGCGGTGCAGTTTGTCATCAAAACCGGGGACATTAAGCTCCCGGAGGCGGAAGCTCCCGTCCAGGCGGAGGAGCCGAAGGAGACCTTCTGGCAGCGGGTCCAGGACCTGTTCCCCTCCCGGAAAAGCAAATAGCCAAAAAGCCGGTCCCCGAAGCCGCCATAGGGCTGCGGGGGCCGTCCCTTTTAGGGGATTTTTTCGTCTGGTGCAAGAAAGGAGCGGTTTTTTGCCACAAATAAAATAGAGAGAAACCAGGTCCCCCCTGGAAAAAGAAAGGAGCCGTCGCCATGAAACGATTTTTTGCCATTGCTGCCGCCCTGCTGCTCACCGTCCTTTTGGCCGCCTGCGGGCCAAAGAACCAGGGCGTTGTCTACTGCCCCGCCACCGAGGAGGGCATCGTTTTCTCCGCCACAGTGGAGGAGAGGAAGGAAAACTCCCTGCTGGTTCTGGCGGACGAGGGCGCTTCGGTGCGCAGCTCCTCCGACCGTTTTTTGGTGGCCCTTTCCGGAGCCCAGCTGCTGGATCAGGAGGGAAATGCCCTGGAGGCCGCCGATTTCTGGCTGCTGGACCGGGTGGAGATCGCCTTTGAGGGACAGGTTGCGGAAACCTATCCCGCCCAGATCACCGCAAAAAAGGTCACCCGCCTGCCCAAGGAGCCTTTGACCCTGGCGCGGGTGCAGGAGCTGGCGGAGAAGGGGGAGGAGCTCACCTGGGCCGACTTTGCCCCCTATGAGGGCCGGGAGATCGGCAGCGGCCTGTACATTATGCGGTACCAGCTGGAGGAGGACTATTCCCTGGTAGCAGGGGGCGTCCCCGGTGAAAAGCCTATGTATATCCGCCTTTGCCGGGGGGACCTGGACCAGGATGACTACATCGACATCCGCGAAGCCAGCATCCAGGACTTCCTGGCAGCGAAGGAGACCTCCACCCCGGAAGCCACCGGGGACTATCCCGCCGCCCTCCAGGTGGAAGGGAAAATCTACCTCCTGGGGCAGCCCATGCCCGCCGAGGTAGAGGAGAGCGCTGTCATCGGCCGCACCCTCTCCTACACCGATGGCTGGCCCCAGCAGGACGGGGAGACCAACTTCTCCAGGAAACTGGACCTCCCCTACGCCCGCGTGGAGGGGGGCATCGCCCTGCTGTATGAAAACGAGTGGCACTTCTGCGAACCGGTGAAGGAGGGGTAAAGCGTTCTCCGGAGCAGGACGGTCCAAATTGCGCAGCCTTGATCCGCACCTTGCCTTGTGGCGGAGAATATGGTACAATAAATTGCACAGAATATTGTACATGTCATTTCCGAGGAGGGATAAGAGATGATTGCAGTGAATTTTTCCACTGCCCGCAACCGGCTGAAGGATTTTTGTGACAAGGTGACCGACGAAGCAGAGACGGTAATCGTCACCAGGAAGGCCGAAAAGAATGTGGTCATCATCAGCGCAAAGCGGTACAGCGAATTGGAAAAGGCGGAGCGCAACGCGGAATACCTGCGGAAGCTGGACCGGGGTTTGGCCCAGGTCCATGCCGGGCAGGGAATTGTGCGGACGATGGAAGAGCTGGAGGCAATGGCGGAAGATGGCGTATAGAATCACCTTTTCGCCGGACGGCTGGGCCGACTATCTGTATTGGCAGACCGAGGATAAAAAGACGCTGCGGCGCATCAATCAGCTGCTCCAGGATATTCAGCGCAACGGGCCGGATAAGGGCGTCGGCAAGCCGGAGCCCCTGCGCCATGTGAAGGAATGGAGCCGCCGGATTGATGAAAAGAATCAACTGACCTACACGGTGGAAAACGGGGACCTTATTGTGCTCTCCTGCCGGGGCCACTATGAAAATTGATACAAAAAATTTCTCCCTGGCGCAACCGCCAGGGATTTTTGTCGGGATATAGGGTGAAGCTGATTACTGAAAGGAGGTTTTCCCATGGAGGACGCAGCCATCGTCAGTCTGTACTGGCAGCGGGATGAAGCCGCCATCCAGGAGACCAAAACCAAATACGGCGCCTATCTGGGCAAGGTTGCCTGGAATATTCTGGGAAACCAGGAGGACTGTGAGGAAAGCGTCAGCGACACCTATTTGCGGGCCTGGGAATCCATGCCGCCCCAGCGCCCCTCCCTTTTGTCCGCCTACCTGGCAAAGCTGACCCGGCAGCTTTCCATCGACCGGTTCCGCCACAAAAACCGCCAGAAGCGCCAGGGGAGCCAGTATGCCCTTTCCCTCACCGAGCTGGAGGACTGCCTTTCCGGCGGGGACACCACCGGCCAGGAGGTGGAGCTGCACCTTCTGGGGGAGGCCATTGGAAAGTATCTGCGGGGGCTTTCCCCGGAGGCCCGCACCGTCTTTTTGGGGCGGTACTGGTTCATGGATCCCCTGGGGGAGATTGCCCGGAGCCACGGCATAAGCGAGAGCAAGGTGAAAAGCCTCTTGTACCGCACCCGGCAGGGGCTGCGGACCTATCTGGAAAAGGAGGGATTTTCGGTATGAGACCGGAACAGCTAAGCGACGCCCTGAACTACCTGGAAGAGGATCTCATCGCCGAGGCGGCAGCGGTCCGCGATCACAGCAAGGCCCGCCGTCCCTCCTGGCAAAAATGGGGGGCCCTGGCCGCCTGCCTGGCGGTGGCAGTCTTTGCCGGCACCCGTCTGCTCCCTGGGGAAGCCCTTCCAAAGCCCGGCAATCCCCCCCGGCCCGGCGCCTCCGGACCCAGCCAGCCCGTCCAGGGCGGGGAGCTGCCCACCCTCACCATCCAGTGGGATACCAGCGGGGGGATGGGATTTGAAGGGTACATGGCCTTTGACATCGCCGAACTGGGAGGGAATAACCCCTGGACCGAGGAGGCGGAGCTTTCCACCCTCCCGGTTTATAAAAATCCCCTCACCTACGATGAGCAGCATCGGGCCACCGGGGCAAACTGGCGCAGGATGAAGGCCCTTCTTTTGGATGTGGCCGGGAAACTGGGGCTGGATACCCAGAACCTCCCCATCACCGATAACACCCCCAGCCAGGAGCAGCAGCAGGCCATCCGGGAAAAATTTGCCGCCGTGGGAGACACCGTGCCAGAGGGGTACTTCGACCCCACCACCCTTATCATAGAGGGGGAAGGCGTCACGGTGGAGGTGGACCAGACCCTCACCGCCAGCATCGACTTCGACCCGCCGGTGGCGCTGCCGGAAGGCTACAACTTCACCCACTACGCCACCCGCGCCGAGAAGCGCAAGGCCGCCGATTGGCTCTCCACCCAGTATTATGGTCTCGTTTCCGGCATGGCCAAGCCCCTCCTGGACCAGGGGATGGGGGACCGGAACATCTACCAGGAGCAGAGCTTCGACACCGAGTTTTACGATGGAATGGGGACGCTGGAGGAGCAGATCGTGAGTTTCAACTTCAATCGGGTGGCCTTCTACTGCAATGACGAGGGAAAGCTCTTCCTGGCCCGCGTCTACGCCCCGGACCTCTCCCAGAAGCTGGGGGACTATCCCATCATCACCCCGGAGGCGGCCAAAGAGCTGCTGCTGGCGGGGAACTACGCCACCTCTGTCCCCTACGCCATGCCGGGGGAGGAGCACATCGCCAAGGTGGAGCTGGTTTACCGCACCGGCTCCCACGAGGGAATCTGGCTCCCCTACTACCGGTTTTTGGTCTACCTGCCGGAGGAGGAGAACGTGGCAACCCAGTACGGCATGAAGAGCTACGGCGCCTACTATGTTCCCGCGGTGGACGGGAAGTATATCGCCAATATGCCCACCTACGACGGCAGCTTCAACTACTAAAACAAAAACAGCCCTTCCCCGGCGGCCTGCCAGTGAGGAAGGGCTGTTTTCAGATGCGCATTTATTCTGGCTCCCCGGCCAGGGCGGGGGGCTCCTTCGTTTGATAATACCGGTTGGAGTTTAGGAGCTTTTCCCTTTGGACTTGGGTGATGGTATCGGTAATATCCTTGATGAAGACGTAGAAGAGGCGGTGCTCCTCCCCCCACTTGGAGCTTTCCAGGTGGCCCCAGTCGTCCACCCAGCGTATCTCCCCATCCTTTCGGATGATTCGGTACTGCACGTAGTCCATGTTCTCATCGGAGCTTTGGATCTGGTTTTCAATCTCCCACTCCACCCGTTCCAGATCCTCCGGGTGGACAATCCCCCGGAAGGAGTGCCCCACCAGCTCCATCAGTTCCCCCATGGACTGGCAGCCGAAGACGTCCATCATCGCCGGGTTGGCGTAGAGGATACGCTCATCCTCCATGGCGCGGTAGATGAAGAAGGCGTCGGACATACTGGCCAGGGACTGGACCATGCGCGCCTGCCGCGCCTCCTCCTCTTCCTTGATGATTCTATCAATGCTTTGAATGGTGATAACGGCGGTTTTGGGCTTGCCGTCCTCCCGCTCGCAGATGGTGGCGCTGGTGAGGCACCATTCGTCCGGATTTTCCTTGCTGCTCCGGCGGTAGCGGTAGTCCACCGAGTTCTGGTTCTGCAACGCGGAGCGGAGATTTTCCAGGGAGAGAAACTGGCGCACGTTTTCTTCGTCATAATGCAGGATCCGGCCGGTCTTAAAGTGCCGGTTCACCATGGCCTCGTAGTTGCCCCGCTCGTTAAGCAGCGTATCATCGGGGTAGATCATCCGGCAGTAGTTATCCTGGAGCTGGAGGAAATAGACCTCCCGGTAGGCCATTACCATGCTGTGGAAGGCCCCCTCGTAAAGCTGGCGGTGGGTGATGTTCTGGAGCAGACAGGCGGTGTAGCCGTACTCATACTGAAAAAGAGTGAGCTGGAGATATTGGTTGGAGATGGCGCTGTACATGTAATGCTCCAGCCGTTCCCCGAAAAACGCCGCCTGGTATGCCTTTTGCAGCAGCTCCCGGTTGTCGCCCCGGAAGGCACGCAGGATCAGGTAGCGGAGGCGCTTGATGTCGCTGCCGCACATCCGCTCCATCTCCTGGTTGATGTACACAATGTCGTAATCGGCAGGCGTTCCATCCTCCCCCAGGAGGATTTTGGACAGCCCAAAGCCGCAGGGCAGCATCCCGTAATACTGCTCCAGCTGCTTTCGCTCCAGGTCGGGGAGCTGCGCCGTTGGGAGATCGGTGCGTATTTTCTCCCTGCGCTGCTCCTGCAAGGGGGTGATATCGGTGAGGGAGACAAAGTACAGCTTTTGGTTTTCGTTTTCCCGGTGGAAGAAAACCCGCACCCGCACCCACAGCACCTTGCCGTCCACCCGCAGGTAGTGGATGTTCCCCGCCGCCCCGGCAGGGCGGCGCTCGTAGGCCTGCTCAAAGATGCCCAGCAGCACCGGCTTGTCATCGTCCCGGACGTTGCTCCACAGCTTTTGGCTCAGTTCCTTGTTGTCCGATACATCCAGCCCGGCCAGCTGGTAATACTGCTCGTTGACCCGGATAATATCAATTTGGCCGTCGTGGACGTTATAAATGGCGAAGGGCCCCAGGATGTTGTTCACCATGGCGTCGGTGAAGAGGTTTTCATCCATCAGCTCCCGGACGTGGAAGGCCTCCACCTGCTTGCAGTGCAGGCCGCTGTGGTCCAGCCGCCGCTCGTCCGCCAGGGCGGCCTCCAGCTGCTCGATGGGAAGGGGCTTGTAATAGTAGTAGCCCTGGGTGTACCGGCAGCCCAAATGCCGCAGGACGTTCTCCTGCTGAAGGGTCTCCACACCCTCCACAATAATAGGCAGACCCATCAGCCGCGCCATATTGACGATGGATTCCAGGATGCCGATGCCCTTCTGCTCCTCCCCCTCGCCGATGTCCAAAAAGCGCATATCAATTTTGATAACGTCCACCGAGACGCTTTTAAGCATATTCAGGGAGGAGTAGCCGCTGCCAAAATCGTCCATCATCACCAGCATACCGGTTTTTTGCAGGTTTTCCACCGCCTTGCTGATGGTGTCCTCCTCTTCGGCGTAGGCGCTTTCGGTTATCTCCGCCTTGATGTATTTGGGATCCAGCTGGTATTTTTCCAGCAGGTGGGCCAGGTAGGCGGGCACATCCATGGACATAATGTCGATGCGGGAGATGTTGATGGAGATAGGGACCGGTCGGTAGCCCCGGTCGATCCAGCTGCGCAGCCACTGGCAGACCTTCTCCCAAACCTGCTGGTCCAAAAGGGAGATCATCCCGCTGCGCTCCAAGGCGGGGATGAAGCGGCTGGGAGGAATCAGCCCCTTTGTGGGATGCCGCCAGCGCACCAGGGCCTCCGCCCCCACCACGTTGCCGGTGAAGATATCGCACTGGGGCTGGGCATAGAAGGTGAATTCCCCCCGCTCCAGGGCGCCGGTGACCTCGGTGAGCAGATGGAGCTCCTCCTCCAGAATATCCTCCATCTTAGGGTCGTAGCAGATGATGTGCTCACGGGCGGAGGCATGGCCTAGGGCCAGGGTGGCCCTGTCATAGTAGACCTCCGGCGGCAGCTCCAGGTTGTCAATGGGGCTGATGCCAAAGGTAGGGAACACCCCGAAGACGCTGCTTTGGCGGAGGCCGCCCTCCAGGATATCCTCCCGCAGCATTTCCACCAGCTCCATCCGCCAGGGCATCAGGATGGCGAAATTGTCCCCTTCAAAGTGGCCGGTCACTCCGCCGTATTCCATGCGGACGGCCTCCAGACACCCCGCCACATGGCGCAGGAAATGGTCGCCCTTATCCCGCCCATAGAACCGGTTGAACATTCGGAAGTGCAGGACGTCCACAGCTACCAGGCAGTAGGTGTTGGGAGTGGTCTGGAGAATAAATTCCCTTGCATCTTCCATAAAAGCGCGCGAAAAAAAGAGGCCCGTGAGCAGATTTTTAGTCAAGGCCTCCTGGTTCGGTTCGGAACAATTCTTGGCAGTTTCCATATTCAGTCCCCCAACCCCTCTCCAAAGCGGAACTCCCATTGCCGAACTTCTTTTAATCAAAATACCACATTTTCCCGGATGTGTCAATCTGTTTTTTGGTGTTATTGCACTAGCGTCGCGAAAATGCCAGAAAGTTCTACAAACTGCCCGCTAAAATCTTTCTGGAAGACAGAACCGTCCCCCCCTTCCTTCATGGAAGCAGAGGACGGTTTTATGGCCTTGTCAGGGGGAAAAACTCAGGAATTTTCCCCGATGGAATCCCGCACCGTGACGGTGACCGTCTGTTCGTAGCAGGCGAAGATTTCCTCCAGCCGGCCCTTGTCCGGGGACCTAGTAAAGAGGCTTACCACCGGGACGATAAGCAGCCCGGCCAGCATACAGAAGGCTCCGGCGTTAATGGGGGATTGGAGCAGGGCAGGGAACTGCCCCCGCCAGAAGATATTGGCCAGCATCACCCCGGTGGAAAAGAGGAAGCTGGCCCAGCAGGCGGCGGCGGTGGTTCCCTTCCAGTACAGGCCGTAGAGGAAGGGGGCCAGGAAGGCCCCGGCCAGCGCCCCCCAGGAGACCCCCATCAGCTGGGCGATGAAGGTGACGTTGGAGCGGTACTGGATAAGGGCCAGCACCACCGAAATAAGGATGAACACCACAATCAGGCCCTGCATCCACCGCACCTGCCGCTTTTCGTCCATCTCCCGGATGAGGTTTCCCCGGATGAAATCCAGGGTGAGGGTGGAGCTGGAGGTGAGGACCAGGGAGGAGAGGGTGGACATGGAGGCGGAGAGCACCAGAATCACCACCACCGCAATGAGGAGGGTGGGCAGGCCGGAGAGCATGGCGGGAATCACCGCGTCGAAGCCGTCGGCGGCGATGTCAACGCGTTCCCCGAAGAGCCGCCCGAAGCCCCCCAGAAAATAGCAGCCTCCCGACACCACCAGGGCGAAGACGGTGGAGATAACCGTCCCCTTGCTGATGGCGGCCTCGCTTTTAATGGCGTAGAACTTTTGGACCATCTGGGGCAGCCCCCAGGTGCCCAGGCTGGTGAGAATCACCACCCCCAGCAGATTGACCGGATCCGGCCCGAAGAAGGAGGCATAAACGCCGGGGATGGGGCTTTCCCCCTGGACACGGGCCAGCTTTTCCAGGGCGGCAAGGAATCCCCCCTGGCTTTGGAGCACCGCAAAAATGACGGCGGCAATCCCCGCCAGCATGATGATCCCCTGGATAAAATCGTTAATAGCGGTAGCCATATACCCCCCGGCGATGACATAGACGGCGGTAAGAGCCGCCATCACCACCACGCAGACGGAATAATCAATGGAGAAAGCCATACCGAAAAGGCGGGAAAGGCCGTTATAGAGGGAGGCGGTGTAGGGGATGAGGAAGATAAAGATAATGGCGGAGGCGCAGAGCTTCAGGGCCCGGCTGCCGAACCGCCGGCCAAAAAATTCCGGCATGGTGGCGCTGTCCAGGTGCTGGCTCATGACGCGGGTGCGCCGCCCCAGCACCACCCAGGCCAGCAGGGAGCCTAAAATGGCGTTGCCAATCCCCGCCCAGGTGGCGGCCAGGCCGTACTTCCAGCCGAACTGCCCGGCGTAGCCCACAAAGACCACCGCCGAAAAGTAGCTGGTGCCGTAGGCGAAGGCAGTGAGCCAGGGGCCAACGCTCCGTCCCCCCAGCACAAAGCCGTTGACGTCGGTGACGTGGCGGCGGCAGTAGATGCCGATGCCCACCATCACCCCAAAAAACAGCACCAAAAACACCGCTTTAATAAGTAAGTCTGCCATTGTGACCGTCACTCCTTGGGGGAGAGCTTCTCCCGCTTAATTCATAATCTGCGATTCCACAAGCCGCCCGTGGCAGTATTTTTCCCGCAGGAGGGGCTTTTCAATCTTGCCGGTGGGGTTGCGGGGAACCGGGGCGAAGATGATGCGCCGGGGCCGCTTGTACCGGGGCAGCTCCTGGCAGAAGGCTTCGATCTCCTCCTGGGTGCAGCAGAGCCCCTCCTTCACCTGGATGATGGCGGCGGCGATTTCCCCCAGCCGGGGATCCGGCAGGCCGATAACCGCCACATCGCTGATTTTCTCGTGCCGGCGCAAAAAGTCCTCAATCTGCACCGGGTAGATGTTTTCCCCGCCGGTGATGACCACGTCCTTCTTCCGGTCCACCAGGTAGATAAAGCCCTCCCTGTCCATCCGGGCCATGTCCCCGGTGTAAAGCCAGCCATCCTTTAAAATCTCGCTGGTGGCCTCCGGGTTCCGGTAGTAGCAGAGCATAACGCCAGGCCCCTTCACCGCCAGCTCCCCAATCTCTCCCTGGGGGGTCTCGGCGCCGGGGGCGGAAAAGATTTTCGCCTCCCAGCCGTAGCCGGGCACCCCGATGGCCCCCACCTTCCGGAGGTTTTCCACCCCCAGGTGGACGCAGCCGGGGCCGGTGGATTCGCTGAGGCCGTAGTTGGTGTCGTACTGATGATGGGGGAAGACAGCCATCCACCGCTTGATGAGACTGGGGGGAACCGGCTGGGCGCCGATGTGCATCAGCCGCCACTGGTCCAAAAGATAGCTGGAAAGCTCTACCCGGCCGGATTCGATGGCGTCCAGCAGGTCCTGGGCCCAGGGCACCAGCAGCCAAACGATGGTGCACTTTTCTTCGGTCACCGCCCGGAGGATCCATTCCGGGCTCACCCCCCGCAGCAGCACCGCCCGGCTGCCGGAAAGGAGGCTGCCGAACCAGTGCATCTTTGCCCCGGTGTGGTAGAGGGGCGGGATGCAAAGAAAGACGTCCCTCCGGGTCTGGCCGTGGTGGTTCTGCTCCGTCTTGCAGGCGCTGGCCAGGGCCCGGTGGCTGTGGAGGATGGCCTTGGGGAAGCCGGTGGTGCCGGAGGAAAAATAGATGGCGGCCTCGTCCTCCTGGGTGAGGGCCACCGGCGGCGGCCCGGAGGAGCAGAAGCCCACCAGGCGCAAGCAGTCCTCGGCATAGACAGGGCCTCCCCGGCCCACAAAGAAGAGCATCCGCACCCGGTGCAGCATCCCGGCGATGGGGTCCATCCGCCCGATGAACTCCGGGCCGAAGACCAGCACCTCCACATCCGCCAGCTCCAGGCAGTACTGAATCTCCTCGGAGGAATACCGGAAGTTCAGGGGCACGGCAACGCAGCCGGCCTTGAGGATGCCGAAATAGACCGGGAGCCATTCCAGGCAGTTCATCAGCAGGATGCCCACCTTGGCCCCCCGCTCCACCCCCCGGCTCAGCAGCAGGTTGGCGAAGCGGTTGGCCTGCCGGTCAAAGTCCTTCCAGCTCATGGCCCGGCGGTAGGGGGCGTCCGGGGAGGCGCTTTCAATGAGGCTGGCCTCCCGCCAGGTCACCGCCCGGTCCCGCTCCTCCGAGGGGTTTATCTCCACCAGCGCCGTCTCCGCTCCGTAAAGCCGGGCGTTGCGCTCCAAAAGCTCTGTAATGACCATATCCTTCCTCCGTTGTCCCGCCTGGTTTTTCCAGGGTGTTTTCTGTCTATATACTTTAATACTTTTAATGGATAAAGTCAAGGGCCAGGGGGAATTTTCCCGAAAAAAGCCCCCGGCCTGGGGGAAGGCTGCTCCCGTGCCGGAGGCCCGCCGCTACGGCGGGGTTTATCCGCTCCCTTCGGTCGCTCTACGCGAAAAGAGGGGCTTAACGCCCCCCTTTTCACACTTTTTCCCCCTCATGACCGACAGGCCCTGCTTCTGGGGAGAGCTTTTTCGAAAGTCTTCGCGCCGGAGGCGCCCTTTGCTTTTATTGCTCGTCCAGATACACTCTGGGTACTCGGCCAGAGATGGCGCAGATGCGCTCGTAAGAGACGGTGCCGCTCTTTTGGGCCACCTCGTCCCAGGTGATTTCCGCCTCCCCCTCCCGGCCCGCCAGGGTCACCGGGTCTCCTGGCGCCACATGGGGGATGCCGGTGACGTCCACCATCAGCTGGTCCATACAGACTCGCCCGGCGATGGGGGCGTATTGTCCCTTCAGAATGACCCGCCCCCCCTGCCAGCCGCACCGGGGGTACCCGTCGGCGTAGCCGATGGCTACAGTGGCGATTTTCCGGGGCTCCTGGGCGGTATAGAGCCGCCCGTAGCTCACCGTGTCCCCTGGGTGTATCTCCTTCACCATGGCCACGGTGGCCCGCAGGCTCATCACCGGCTCCAGCTCCGTCCAGCCCACCTCCTCCGAGGGGGACAGGCCGTACTGGACGATGCCGAAGCGACACATCCCCAGGCGCATCCCTGGGGTGAGGATGGCCGCCGCCGAGTTGGCGCAGTGGCAAAGCCCCGGATCCATTCCAGCCTTCCGCATCCGGTCCAAAAACCCTTCAAACCGGGCAAACTGCTCCCCGGTGAAGGCGCTGGACGCCTCCCCCAGCTCATCCGCCACAGCAAAGTGGGTGAAGGTGCCGGTGCAGCGCAGGGCGGGGTTTGCCAGAATCTCTGCCGCCTGCCGGAGGCTGTCCAGCTCGCCGGGACGCAGCCCCAGGCGGCCCATGCCGCTGTCCACCATCAGGTGAAAGTCCACCTGCACCCCGGCCCGAAGGGCCTCGGCCCCCAGAGCGGCGGCGTACTCCCCGGAGAAGACCCCCTGGGTCAGCTTCCCCGCAGCCAGACGGCGGGCGGCGGTAGGGGGTGTGTACCCAAAGAGGAGGATGGGCCGCGTCACCCCGCCCCGGCGCAGTTCCTCCCCCTCCTCCAGGGTGGCGGCGCCGAACCAGTCGGCCCCCTCCTCCTCCAGGGCCAGGGCCACCGGCACCGCCCCGTGGCCGTAGGCGTTTGCCTTCACCACCGCCAGGTACTTCTGCCGGGGGCTCAAAAGTCCCCGCAGCCGCCGGTAATTTCGCCGCAGTGCCTGCAGGTCCACCTGGGCCCAGCACCGTTCTGTCCAGTTCATGTTGTCTGCTCCCTTTCCTTTTTTCTGATAAAACACAACGCCGGACAGGCGCAAGACCTATCCGGCGGAGGTGTTCCATAAAAACCCGCAATGCCGTTACACTGGATGATAAAACCCGTCTTGCGACAGGTGGGTGTCCGCCCTGGGCTTCACGCTCCCTTCGTCCGGCCGGGGCCGGGAGGTCTGCAATCGTCCTTCGGAGTCGGGACTCCCGAAATATAAGTGTTGGATTATATTAACCAGTAATCACGCACATCGCAGGCGGGTGTCCCTTGGGCGTCATTCGGCGGCTTCGCCGTCCTCAAAATCGAAGTAGTCCTCCAGCCGGCCCATAAAGAGCTCGGCCACCCGGTTGTATTCCTCTTCGTTGTCGATGGCATCCAGGTACTGCTCGCCATCCTCGTCCTCTTCCTCGCTTACCCGG
>WSMP01000016.1 GCA_013316495.1 Angelakisella sp. | reverse complement strand
CCGGTAGGGTCGCAGGCGATGCCCAGAATGCCGGCGCTGCGGGTGATAATGCGGGTCAGCTCCTCCGGCGTGTAAAGCTCCAGGCGGAAAATCACCCCAAAGCGGTCCCGCAAGGGACCGGTGAGCTGTCCCGCCCTGGTGGTGGCTCCCACCAGGGTGAACCGGGGCAGGTCGATGCGAATGGAGCGGGCGGAAGGGCCTTTCCCCAGGATGATATCCAGGGCGTAATCCTCCATAGCGGGATAGAGAACCTCCTCCACGCTGCGGTTGAGGCGGTGAATCTCGTCAATAAAGAGGATATCCCCCTCCTCCAGATTGGTGAGGAGGGCGGCCAGGTCCCCCGGCTTTTCGATGGCGGGGCCGGAGGTGGTGCGCAGGTTCACCCCCATTTCGGCGGCGATGATGCCGGAGAGGGTGGTCTTTCCCAGCCCCGGCGGCCCATAGAGGAGGACATGGTCCAGGGGCTCTCCCCGGAGCTTGGCCGCCTCGATGAAGACCCGCAGGTTCTCCTTGGCCTTTTCCTGGCCCACATATTCTTCCAGGCTTTTGGGGCGGAGGGAATTTTCCGCCTCGCTGTCGTCCCTGGTGTATTCGGCAGTGACAATGCGGTTTTCAAAGTCGCTGTCCTTATCAAACATCCCCACCGGTTACACCCCCCTGGAAAGGCGCTTGAGCGCCCCTTTAATGAGTTCATCCACCGGCAGAGCCGGGTCCAGCTTGGCGATAGCGGCGGCGGCCTCGGTTTGGCTGTACCCCAGGGAGACCAGGGCGGCCACCGCCTCCCCCTGGGCGGAGGGAGCCTCGCTGCCAGCCAGGAAGGAGAAATCGCTTCCGCTCCCGGCGGAAATTCCCCCGGCCAGATCCTCGGTGGTAAACTTGTCCCGCAGCTCCAGGATGATGCGCTGGCTGATTTTGGGACCCACGCCGGGGACCTTCACCGCCTTGGCGTCCCCGGCAGCGATGGCCAGCATCAGCTTTTGCGGGGTCAGGACGGAAAGGATGGCCAGCGCCACCTTGGGGCCCACTCCGCTCACCCCAATGAGCAGGCGGAAGCACCGCAGCTCCTCCTCGGTGTAAAAGCCAAAAAGCTCCAGCACATCCTCCCGCAGATAGAGATGGGTGAGAAGGGTGACCTCCTTCCCCCGGTTGGGGAGCTTCGCCAGGGTACTGGTGGTGGTGGAGCAGCGGTAGCCTATCCCGCCGGCTTCCACCACCGCAAAGCCCGGTTCCATAGCAATCAGTTTTCCGGTGACGCTGTAGATCATAATGGTATTACCTCAGCTTCAAATTTTTTTGGAAGAGGAGCGAGCCTCCCACATTGCCGTGACAGATAGCAATTGCCAGGGCATCGGCGGCGTCGTCCGGCTTTGGAATTTCCTGAAGATTCAGGAGATTTTTGGTCATCTCCATCACCTGTTTTTTCTCCGCCACCCCGTAACCCACCACCGCCATCTTCACCTGCATGGGGGTATATTCGTAAACCGGCAGCTGGTGCTGCTGGCAGCAGAGGAGGATAACCCCCCTGGCCTGGGCCACTCCCATCACGGTGGTCTGATTGTGGGTGGCAAAGAGCTGCTCGATAGCCACAGCCTCCGGGCGGTACTTTTCCAAAGCGATGGTAAGCTGGTCATAGATGGTCAAGAGGCGCTGGCCCATCTCCATCCCCGCCGGGGTAGTGATGGCCCCATAATCCACCATCCGGTATTTCCCCCGTTGGCAGTCCACCACGCCGCAGCCCACAATGGCATATCCAGGATCGATGCCGAATACCCGCATAGTACGCCCCCCTTCCTGTCTCTCCATCATTTAGGAGAAAACCATAAACTATTATAGTATAGCATAAAACGGCCCTGGCCTCCAGACACCTACTGGGATTTCCGGAAGATGTAAGGCCGAAGGCCGTGTAGGGCGAGACCACGAGGGCACCCCGCTATTATAGCATAAAACGGGTCAAAACTCCAGGCATTCACTGGGATTCCCGGAAAAGGTGAGGCCGAAGGCAGGGTCGGGCCTGACCGCAGCAGCATGCCGCTATTATAATATCGGGTCTTTGTCAGTATTTTACAAGGATTATTTCTACTATTTATGAAAAGTCCACAGAAGAGAGGGAAAATAAAAAATGGGGCTTGATTTTTTATTTTGGGTCGTGTATAATATAAAAGCTGTCAGCGAAGACAGATAGGACGGGCGGTTAGCTCAGCTGGAAGAGCACCTGCTTGACGTGCAGGGGGTCAGGGGTTCAAGTCCCTTACCGCCCACCACGGCGTAGCCGCCGAGGCAC
Organism: Angelakisella sp.; assembly: GCA_013316495.1. Lineage (GTDB taxonomy): Bacteria > Bacillota > Clostridia > Oscillospirales > Ruminococcaceae > Angelakisella. Next base: position 15,781 of record WSMP01000016.1, on the reverse strand, counting down.
GCCCTACTTGGCCCCCTCGAAAGAGGGGGCCTTACCTTTGTATAGAATCCTAGTAACTGCCTGGAGTCTAAGCATCCATAGTATTTTTACACCGACAGAAAACTCCGTGGATCTATAACAATCCATGGAGTTTTTTCATTTTGCTTCTCTGTTTTGTTTGTAACCGAAAAACCGAACCGCTACCCTAGTGCCCTTTTTGCCGCAAGAATCTTCGCCGCCAGAGCGGCCTTGGCGTAGGTCACCAGCCAATCCAACACCCCGCCCAGAGCCACCAGCAGCCACATGCAGCACTTCTTAGCGATACCCCGGAAGCCAACCTCCGAACTGCGCTTTTCGCCCCGGTAGGGGGCTGCCACAAAGCCGGTGGCATAGTCCGCCATATTCAGCAGAACCAGGATATACATGGGCGCCGCCAGCATCCCCAGCCAGGAGGAGAGAAGGGCAAAGAACCCTGTTACTGCAAGTTTAATTGTTTTGATGTTTTCCATGTTATGTACCTTCCTTTTTATTTCAGCTTCAATTCTATGTATGCCAGAATAAACCCTATGATAGCGCTAGGGTTGCTGATGAGCTTGTCCGCCGAAAACCCCTATCACTTTGCAGGTTTGTACTTTATATTATTCCAACGCTTCGATTTGCGGGAGCATGGGACAGTCACGAGGGTTATTGGTGCATTTTTCGGGCATGGGAAACACTCCTTTTAGATGCTACAGATTTTCATCCACGATGATTTTTCCGCCTGTATCGGAATCAAGTCCGCAAGCAGTATTAGTCTCAAGTCCATAAGCTCGTAGATTACAGATATTAGCTTGTAAACTAGCAGTGCCATCTAGTTCGCAGTTGCGATATCCACCGCCTGCAATACGAGTTCTAAGATTGCCCTGGATTTCTATTTTTGCGATATCTAGGCGCATCTGTACAGGCAAATATATTGGGAAGTAAGCACTTCCATTGCCATCCACAATAACATTGGAAATTGGCTGTCCAACTCCAAACGGAATTACGCATTGATATCGCTGGCACTTAAGCAGTTCCAGCGTGGGGTCCGGCGGCGGGTCATTGAGAACCCACTGGTCACCGATTTTTCGGGCTAGGGTTTGTTCGGTTCCTTTTTCGAGTTTTATTCCGGCGCAATGGAGGTTGGTTTTTCCTAACGTAAACAATCTGAACATCGTGTTTTGAACCGTTGAACCTTCTGGTATAATAGCAGTTAAATAATAAAGGCCAGGGTTAGTAATACGTACTTCTGATACGGTAGTCAGTTGTAAAGTAAAATGTCCAGTAATCCTTGTTATTAAAATAGAAAATGTATATGGATACCCTATAAAATGCTCTATGTTTTCTATTTTTTGTTCTATTACAACTTGTTGATTTTCGTCTGCGATGATGTCTATCCCTGGATATGTCGGTTTTACTGTACCAACATTAGTTGTTGACCACAAATGCCAACCATCTACACAATATCCAGTTGTGTTATATGTATTTAGGCCTCTTTGGTTTATTTCAAAATATGGATTCAGTGCTAAATTCCGATTACTCCGCACAATCTCAAATGGCAGGCAATCTGCTACCCGCAGGACCCGTCCTTCAAGAACATCCACAGCGTCTGCACCGGTGACGGTGGTCCGTCCATCAAAGGCGGTGATGTCCACTTTGCGGTTGTAAGCGATAGGCTGGGCCAGCTCATAGTAGACGGTGACAGGAGTGCCTGCGGCAGCCTGGGCGGCAAGCCAGGATTTGAAATTGTCTACACCTTCTGCTCCATTATCATAATTTACAACTAACCATCCTAAATTATTGAAATAAAAGCCTTTGACAAAAATATCATCAAGTTCATCGTCATCAAATCCCAAATGTGTAGCTATGGCTTGAGAATATATCTTATATGTATTTTCTATCACATAAAATTTGCTGTGAGTTGTCCAGATTTCCGTCCCATCCAGCACCAGCTTTCCCACCCGCTGCACAAAGTCCCCCCGCACTCCGTCATATGTATCCCTTACGCCATCTGGCAGGCTGTACCCGGTAAAACCAAAGTCCACGCTCCGGGTCTGTCCATCCGGGCTGATGGCTGTGGCTGCAAAAGAAACCCCTGTGATGGTGGCAGGGTTGTTCGGGCTGGGAGTTCCGGTCACTGTGCTCTTCCCCTCCCAGCTGGGTGCTAAAACGTCTGTCGCGCGGGTGGGAATTGTGGCCTCCCCAACATAGTGCCTTGGAGACATCAGGGCCATATCCCCATCACTATTTCCTGCCACAAGGCGGCGGATGCCGTCGCTACCTTTTGCATATATAGCCATTATCTTGCCTCCTTTTTGGTCCAGGTGGGGTCCCACGGTATGGAGATGATTGTCCAAATCTGCAACCATCTATCTATATAGGTTGTACTATCCATGTCTATAGCCAAAGGGGCAAAAATGCCATCATCCAGCATTCCAATCCCTAAAGCTATTCTGCCCTTGATATTGTAATTGGATACTGGCGTAAATGCGCGAGGCTTTTCGGAGACAGCTAAAACAAATCCGCACAAGATGCCGTTTTTAACCTCAATGCTGTGATTATAAATTTCCCAGCCATTACCAAATGATATGGTAACATCGTCAATGTTGATAAGCCCATCCGTTCGCCCAGCAACCTCATCAACCGCCCCCTGCACCGTCTCCGCCTGCAAGCCGCTGCCGGTATTGTCGTAGGTGACATCCCCGGCGGGAATAGATTCTGGCATCTTGGCATAGACCACATCCACCTTGGCCCGTATTTGCGGGACAACGACATAGTAGGGCGGCATGTTGTTATGGGGATGAGAATTCCCTGTTGAGAGCGTGGCGGAGGTAACATCTCCTTTCTGCTGGAGTGTATCGACAGGTCCCCAAATTCCGGAATCTGTTCCAGGACTATTTACGGGATAATGATGATAATGTTCCGGCATCTCATTCCACAACAGTGTGTGCATCTCCTCGCCACCTACAGTTCCTACTGACCGCCCCTCGCTTGCCCCCAAGAGGAACCGTCCCCGCAGGTCCGGGACAATATACTGCATCGCCTCGTTTCGCCGCCACCCGGCCTTGGCAGCGTACTCCGCCAGTTCCGGCCACTGTTCGGTATCAATTGGCTTACCGTCTGCCCAAACATGATTTTCCCGCAGGATACTGTCCGCGAAGTAGACGATTTCCCCCACGTACCCGGCCACGTTGGGACCGAGGGGAGCGCTGCCAGCCTCCTCATCCTCCGTAAGCTCCAGCTTCCAGGGGCCAGGGCCCCAGTCCTCCGGGACGGTGATTTCCGCCCCATCCGCCATAGTTACGTTGCCATCACCCCCCTGGGAGGGCTGATTTGCCGCCAGGTACAGGGTGCCGCCGAAGACCTCCGCCTGGACAGGGCGGCCCGCCAGCCAGGCCCCGGTCTGGACGGCCGCATCGCTGGCCTGGTACTTGACCGCGACCGCCTCTCCGGCGATGGTTACAGCGTCCCCAGCGGTGTAGTTGTGGGTGGGGACCATGACGATGGTGTACTGCGCCCCGGTGTCCTGTTTGGCGCTCTGCTTGGTGATGGCATGGGTGCCGTCCTCGTAGATGCAGTTGCAGGGCACCAGGAGCTTCCCGGCAAGGTCGGCCCAGGCGGGGTATTCGGAGAGGTCTGTCTTGTCCCCGCTGTCCGTCCAGGCCTCTGTATCGCTGTCCCAGGTCCATATGGTGTCAGTGGTGCCCACAATAGCCCACCAGCCGTTTTGACCGGCGGGATACGCTGCTTGGAGAGATTCCGGGTCTGCATACCAGCCCTTTGCTCCAACGGCCATTTGCGCAGCCTGTTCTGCGCTTTCCGCTGCGGCCGCAGCGCTGGCTGCCGCCTGGAGAGCCGCCGCCTGGGCGCTCTCGCTGTTTTCCGCCGCGGTAGTGGCGGCAGCGGATGCTGTCTCTGCGCTTTCTGCTGCGGCGGACTGGCCGGCCTCGGCCTCCCTGGCGCTTTCCTCTGCGGACTTCGCTGCCGCAAGCGCCTGTGCAGAGAGTTCCTGAAGCGTTTTATATTCATCGGTGCTTTCAATCTCCCCAGGCGGAATCATGGAGGGAACACAAACAACCATAAACGTTGCTGTTTTAAGCACATTTTCCGCTTGTACCACTTCCATTTCTGCCATCAGCTCCCCTGGATGCGTCAGCATTTGCTGGGTGAGGATAGCAAAAACCGTATTGCCAGTACCGAACAGCGCAGGGTTATAAACGTGGTGACCGTCCAATTTCTCCATGCGAATATTCACGGAGTACCCTGCCGGCACAACATAGGGGACGCCGTTATTGTACAGGTCCACCGCCACCACCCGCATATTGTTGTCGTACTGCTTGGCGTATACTCTGGGCGGCACGCCGGAATAAGCAAAATCAATTTTGATGCGCTGCTCAATTTGGTAGTTTTCCATCGGTGTCCTCCTTTAATTTGCCGCTATCGCCAGGACTGTCCACCTCTCCCCATTTCTGTCCGTTATGGTTTCGGGAGAAAAATCGAGACCGTCTACTCGAAGTGTTTCGGTGTTTATAGTCGAAGTTTCAATGGAATTTGCTTCAAACTCTCCATTCACACGAAACCACTCACGCACCTGCAAGTTATTTACCATCACAAAGTCAGACTTTAGATAATCTAAATTGAGATTATCCGTTCTTACATCTGACGTGATTTTTCCTCCTTGTCCCGAATTAAGATTGATACTTACCTTCGTTGTACCTCCTTCTTTTAATTCAAGACCGGATTCGGATAATATCAAAACGCCATTTCCCACTTTTTGTTTGATGTATATTTTGCCATCGTCCAAGTCCATTTCTGTTATTCCATTTACGCTGACTATTCTTCCACTTTTTATCCGTTCTGCATTTAAACTTCCGGTGTTAATACTGGAAGCGTCAATATTGATGATTTTTGCAAGTGCCGCATCTAAAACACCTGTTTTTATCAGGCTGGCATTCAAACTTCCAGTGTTAATATTGGAAGCGTCAAGGTTAATCACTTTCGCCAACGCCGCATTCAATGTTCCCGCCGTGATAAAATCCGCCACAATGGACCCATCCTGGGTCATCGCCAGGCCATAGGGCCCGTTGTACCCATAGGAGGAGTACCCCAGTCCCGCCTTGTTCCATCTCCACACCTTGACGGCGGTCTTGATATCCGGGGTATCCATGATGAGGATTTCATCCGGCTCCTTGCTGCCGGTGGAGGAATGAAGGACCACGTATCCGCCCTTGTTGCCGGTAATCTGTCCGGTGGCAGAATCCACCGCCTGCTGTACAAAGGTTTTGTCCGGAGCCTGTTCAATTTTCTGCTGCTGGGCGGCGATGGTGTCCGCAATATTGGTTCTGGCGTCCCCCAGCTCCACCGATTTGTAGCGGTCCAGCAAGGCATCGTAGACTGTCCGGACACATTTAGCGGTTGCAGATACTCCCAGGGCCGGAAACTCCACATTCACGGTGTCGCAAAGCTCCACCCGCTCCAGCAGCCCGATGTCCTTATACTCCTCGGTCTGCTCCAGGGGGACAAAACTTACCGTCAAGCTCACCTTTGGCACCCCGATGTTGTTGGCTTTCATGTAGGCCTCTGCCCGTGCCCGGAGCTGGTCCTGGGTGGGTGGTTCCTGAAACTCGGATGAGAGGTCCAGGGTCATAATCCGGGTAAAGTCGTAGTTTCCGGGGGCCGGCAGTATCTTTTCCGGGAGCTGCACCAGCGCCCCCTCCATGCTGCTCCAGTAGGGGTATACCCCTGTGTACACCCCGGCGATGTTCTCGTCCTGGGTGAGGTCGGTGAGGTTCTTTCCGTACCGGATGGACGCCCCCCGGTTCTGTCCCCTTTGGTTGTACAGGCGGACGGTGTAACGGTCGAATTTGTACTCTCCGCCGTAAACGTCTAAAACGCTGCCTTCTCGCCCTCCCAGAAGGGACCGGAGGGCCACCGGGGCAGTAATCCCCATAGTGCCTGCGGTGTCCTTATCGGTCCAAAAGGAAAATGGGGTGGGGATGGCGGAAGAGCTTTTTAGCTTTTCCATGGCGTCCGGAGCCGATTCCGCAGCAAAGGGCGATGCCGGCACCCCCGCCAGGTCATAGCTGATATGCTCGCCGTAGACCGTCACCAAACCGCCCATCGGCTTGGTGATGCGGTACACCCGGAATGGCTGCGGGTCATCCACCGGGTTAGGCTTTGCCAGGATGATGCACCGGGGGGCGATTTCCTTATAGTGGATGCCGGAAACAGGATAGGTCATCTCCAGCTCAAAGGCCCCGTTTCGCTCCTCTGTGATCACGCAGGAGGCGGCATCGGTGAGGACGCCCAGGCCGTTGGAGCCAAAGGCGGTCTCCTGGGAGGGGTATAAAACAGGCTTCATTTTTGCGCTCCTTTCACAGTGTCCACCAGTGGGGGGTAATCTCCACCGATTCCACCCCGCCGCTCCACGCAATTTCGTTTTCCCCTGGAGCTAAACGGGGAAACTCCGCCGCCTGGATGGCGGTATTTTTATTTTCTGTCCCCCGATATGTGTTTTGTGTCCGGCTGTCCAGCATGATGTGGCCGTCCAGTTCCAATATCTTCACTGGATAGGTACCAATCTGCACCGTTCCGGGGCCGCTGCCGGTTATTTTAACGAGAGGCTCGGATGCAAACATATAAGGGTTGCGGAGCCTGCCAGGGGCCTTGTAGAGAACGGGCCATTCGCCAAGCCTGGAAAAGCGCTGGGGCTTGCAGTCGAAGGTCAGCTCAAAGGGGGCCAAAATCCGCATTCGGATCTCTGTTTTGGGACCGGTGCTTATCCGAGCCAGGCGGTAGAAATCCGGTTCATCGGATACAGACAGCCGGTGGTATCCGGGAGCGGACAGGCACCACCCCACAATGGCGGAAAGCGCCAGGTCGACCCGCTCCTGGGCAAGGGCGAAGCAGCGGGCAGAGCCGGAGATATTGGCGTAGGAACCATCGAAGAAATGGATGTCCCCATTGCGCCCCGGAACCGACAAGGTATCCACCTTTGCCTGAGGGGAGGAAAAGCTCACCGGCCCCTGGAGCCGCAGCCCCACATCCTCGCAGCAGATATTATCCAGCCAAAAAAGATCATGCTGGCGCAAACGCATTCCCCCTTTGTGTCATAAACTGAAGCTCCTGGGCTATCGCTCTGGCGAGGCTTTGCTCGCTGCTGTACTGCGCCCCGCTGATGTTGATATACACATCCCCGTAAGGCGCCGCGGGGGCCCTTGGGGCGCTGGCAGCGTCTGCCGGAATGGCCCCGATCATCTCCATCTGCATCTGGCTGGTGAGGCTGCTCAGGGCGTCCTCCACCCGCCAGGTGTTGGAACGGATGCCTCCGGCCAGCCCGGCCATAAAATCCGGCATCCAGGTCTCATAATCCCGCAGGGGGCCTTCATCGGGACGGGAGAAGTGCAAAAAGCTGGCGATGCGTCCCGCAAGGTTTTTTACCGTGTTCAGCAGGTTTTGCATCCCGCTGGTGATACCGTTGGCAAAGCCTTGTATCATGTCCCGGCCCCAATTTAAAGCGGAGGAGGCAAGGGTGGAGAGTATGCTTTCAATCGTGTTTTTGATGCTGGTAACTGCTGTAAAAATCGAACTTGCCATACCACTGATTCCGGAAGAAAAAAGCTGCATGGTTTGGCTGCCCATATTTTTGAGACTGGAAAACAGCTCGTTCATAAAGCCAAGGGGATTCTGAAGAACTTCCTTTACCGTGCTCAATAGGCTTTCCCCCATCGAGCGAATTCCATCTGCGATGCTAGTTATGAGAATTGCTCCCAAATGGATCCAGTTGACATTGGTAATGGCATTCCAGATGGCCCCAATAATTTGGGGCATATTCATCAAAATTACCGGAATGTTCTGTATAAGGCCCGCCACCAGTTTTGCAATAAGCTCCAGCCCTGTAGCAATTAGCTTTGGCGCATTCTCGTTGATCATACAGGCAATATTCGATACGATTTCCGAAATCGTTGTGAGCAGTTCAGGAAGTGCCTGAATAAGACCGCCAGCCAGCGTTTGAAGGAGGATAATTGCAGAATCCACCAGTTCTCCGGCCCCTTCACGAAGGCCACCGGAAAAACGAAGAAGCGCCTCGATGCCGGTGGCGATTAGCTGCGAAAGGTTGGATTGGAGGTAGCCAATAAAGCTAGCGAGCATTTCCTGGGCGGTGTCAAGAAGGGCCGGAACATTGCTGGCAATTCCCGTTGCAAGAGCTTCCAGAAGCTGTATTCCAACACGAATAACCTCCGGGATTTTCGATGCAACCATATTCAGTCCATCGGTGATGACTCCTCCAAGGGAATTCATTAAGCCATCCAAACCACCATCTGTGAAGGCGCTGGAAAGCGCTGAAATGGCATTTGCCCCAAACTGCACAAAATCCCGGAGCTCTGGTGTAAGCCCATCAGAAAGAAGAATTTTTGCCCCTTCCAAAGCCGAATGAAACTTGGTTATATCACCGGCCAAATTGTCTTCCATCGTCTTTGCCATGGCCTGTGCCGTTCCGTCAGCGTTTTCCAGGGAAGAAGCCAGTTTTTCCACATCTCCCGGCGCCGCGGTCATCATCGAAAGCCAGCCAGTCATTGCATCTTGGCCCGCAATTGTGGCGGCGCAGTTAAGCTGTTCCTCTTCCGTAAGGCCTTTCCAGGCTTCCCGGCTATCCATTAAGACCGCCATAAAGTCTCTTGTGCTGCCATCCGTGTTATAAAACTCTACCCCTAGCTGCTGTGTAAGAGTGCCAAGGGCACCCAGGCTTTCCGAACTGGCCCCGGCATCGGTTGAAAGGCGGGTAAAGATAGAGCCGAGGGCAGTGCCAGCTTTGGAGGCCTCTACACCGGCGCTTGTCATTAAGCCGATAGCCAAAGCCGTGTCGTCTGCGGAATACCCCAACGCGCCAGCCAGAGGGGCGACGGTCTTAAAGGTCTCCCCCATCGTTCCAATGCTGGTCTTGGCGTTGCCGGAGGCAACCGCCAGGATGTCTGCAAAATGTCCGCTGTCAGATGCGGATAGCCCAAAGGCGGTTAAGGCGCTGGTGACAACGTCCGAAGTTGAAGCTAAATCCTTGCCGGAAGCAGTCGCCAAGTGCATAATGCCTTCTATACCGCCCAACATGTCTTCCGTTTTCCAGCCCGCCATGGCCATATCGTTCATGGCGTTGGCCGCTTCTGTGGCGCTAAATTTCGTGGACGAGCCCAGCTCCAGAGCCTTGTCCCGCAAACGTGCAAGGTCTTCTGCGGCCGCGCCGCTTACTGCGCCCACCTTGGATATTCCCGCATCAAAGGACATTCCAGCTTCAATCGAGGATTTTGCAAACAGGCCTACCGCCGTCGTGGCCGCGCTAACCGCCGCCGCTCCCGCTTTTGCCGCTGTGGATAAACCAGATTTTAGCTTGCTTGCAAAGGTCTGGATTTTGCTGCTGGCGGCGTCCAGGGCCTGATCATATCCGCTGGTATCCAAGGTTATTTTTACAAATACATCGAAACTTTCCATGGAGTACCTCCTTTTGTGGAAACCGCCACGCCTGGCCCTTCCACCTCAACCCTTGGGGGAATGTTTTTTGCCCCGCAGCAGGGTCAGCATCTGCTTTACAACCTCTTTTGGCGTGCGGGTCTCTTCCGGGTCTTTCGGTTTGTCAAAATCTCTCCATCGCCGGGACATGGCCATGCCATGTTTTCCTGCCGAAACAAACCCAGCGGTAACAGCTGTATTTTCTGCAACAGCTTTTAAGGCATCGGTTACATAGGTTTGGAAAGATATCCTCTCGATATCTCGTTTAATAACCGCTGGCAGAAGGGCCAAGTATGCCTTTACTCGGAGCCGGGGGAGGGTGCAGAGGGCGCAGAGCGTGGGGCCGCCCCCGACTGCGCGGACAACCTGAAAAAAGACAGCAAATCCTCATCCCGGAACAGTTCGGCGGTTTGCCGCATGGTGTCCAGCACCGGCTGCGCTGCAATCTGCTTTACACTTTTCCCGTTCATCACGGACAAAATGCCATACACATCCGGCCGGTGGGTTTTCAGCAGCAGCGGGACTGTCTCTGTCATGCGGTTCGCAAGCAGCAGCGATTTTCCCATTAGGTTAAGAGGCTGGCTGTTGTCCAGCATCTTCCCCACAGCGTTGACCACCGCCTCATCCGCCACGATGTTGGAAATGTAAGGGGTCATCTCACACAGGGCGTCCAGGGCCTGATCGGTGTTCAGTTCAGATAATTTCATCGGTCACACCTCCTTCCTCTTGTCCATCTGTATCGGGCGCTGCCGGGGCGGAGCTGTAAAACTCCATCGGCACCTTGTCCTGGGTCTCCACCGTCACATGGCCGGTCAGGTTTACAGAAGTATTGCCCTTGCCGTTCTTGGAGGTTTTCAGGCTGAAGCCGTTGGTGGACAAAGCCTTTCGCACCACCGCGGCCACCCACCCGCCGTCTGCGCGGTCGCCAACCCACCAGATATCTTGCGCGTCGGATACCTTTAGCACTTTGCGGGGAAGGATGTGGGTGGGATCGTTCGTGTCGATATCGGCAGCACCCAGGGCCAGACGAATGGACTGCGGCGAGGTGCCCAGGCTGGTAAATTCCAGGCCACAGTCCCAACTGTCAATTTTTTTCAGCTCCAGCAAGTTGGCCGGGCAGTTGTCCACGTCCTCCCCCATATCGGAGGTTGTAGGCACGCAACGGATCGTGATGCCGCCGGTGGTGGGGCAGATGATGTCCTCATCTTTTACAGCCCCAGGGTTCGCCGGGTCAAATTTATAGAGCAGGATCCCTGCGTCAGTCTGGATTTGTTCAAAGGTATCTGCCGGAATGCGTGTATATTCGCCCATATTGAAACTTCCTTTCTACATCCTGTTTTCAGGTGGTAACTATCGTCTGAATTGTAGACGCCCACACTGTCCTTTTTCCGGGATATTCGGGGGCTCCCTTGCTTCGTCCCGCTCCTTTGGGACGGCGGGAACATTTTGGGCGACCTGGGCCTTGTCCAGGCTGTCCTTGAGGCCGCTTATGGTTTCGGTGTGGGCTTCGATGTCCGTGGACTTGAGGGATTTACGGGTAAACGCCATTTTTTCGTTCTCCTTTCCTTTGGCCCCGGTTCTTTGGGGCGAATTTTCTATAAAACCGCAGTGCTTCGCGGGTTTTACCAAAAGAAAAAGCCAACTGCCGAAAAATCCTCGGTAGCTGGCTCCACTTAGCCCTTCCCGCCCACCGCTTAGGGCAGGGAACGATCTTTAATTTTTAACCGGTTCTCGCCGTATCTTCACAACCTTGATGCCGTCCTTTGTGGGTATCAGCTCCACCCGGTCGCCCTTTTTCAGGATGCCCTCGGCAGCTTTGATGGTTTTTTCATCCATTCTTCGGCTCCTCCTTGTTGATAGTCCCGCGCCGCTGCTCGTGGCCCAAGGGATGCTCATCCCATTCGCCTGGAGCGCTCACGCCACGTTTTGTGACAATTTTATTATAGCACCCTTCTTCGGCCTTGTCAACACGTTTCGTGACATTTTTCTTGACACATTTCACGATTCGTGTTAATATGAATCTAAAGAACCAAGAAAGGGGGCAAGAGCATGGCTGCTTTAAGCGATATGTTAGTTTACTTGCGCAAGAGGAAGGCTCTATCCCAGCAGGAGCTTGCAGAAAAATTGGGACTTACAAGAAGCGCCATCGGGATGTACGAGACAGGAAAACGGGAACCCGATCTAGAAACACTGGAGGCTTTTGCGGATTTCTATAACGTGGATATGGATACCCTTACAGGACGCGCAAATGGCAGTATTTCAAATCCACGGGCGCAGCTGAGCGCCATCCCCAATATAGTCCCCCTCCCCCGCACTTATAAAGTGCCTCTTTTGGGCGACATCGCCTGTGGCGAGCCTATCTTTGCAGAAGAAAATTACAATGGCGAAGTTGCTGTTCCGGATAATATACACGCCGACTTTGCTTTGCGCTGCAAAGGGGACAGCATGATCGGCGCCCGCATACGGGATGGGGACCTGGTCTTTGTCCGCCAGCAGGAGGACGTTGACAACGGGGAGATTGCTGCCGTTCTCATTGAAGACGAGGCCACCTTAAAGCGGGTTTACAAGTATCCCGATAAATTGGTGCTAACTCCAGAAAATCCTAAGTATGAGCCCTTGGTCTACACCGGCTATGAACTGGAGAATGTAAGAATTCTTGGGCGGGCAGTGGCATTTTTAAGCGTGATTTGACCATCGTTCCATTTTTGGGAGGACTGGCGGCCTCGTTCCAACGCATCTTAAAAACAGGAGAAACCGCAGCCTGGATGCTCAAACCGGTGTGGCTGAAGCCTCCATCTTGACCGAAAACAGGAGCATACGGGAGCATAAGAGCGCATACGGGAGGATAAGAGCGGGACAGCAGGTTATTAAAAGGCGGTTTTTGGGGGCAAAATCGCCGGAAAACCGCCAGGGAGCGTCCTTGCCCTTTTGTACCCGGATGTGGTACACTGGTAGTGCAAGGCAAGCCAGAAGCACCCCGGCCGGGATGCAGCAGTAGAAGGGCCCCAAAAGGGCGTTCCCTTCCCAGTAGAAAGGAAAAAGAATGAATGTGAATTTTGGCACCCCCAAAGCTCCCCAGGAGAACATCCCCAGGTACAAGGACGCGGGCAAAAAGCTGGGCCGCACCGCCCTGCTGGTGTTTTTGGCGGCGGTGGTAGCGATTGTAGGCTCCGCCTCCTTTACCATCATCAACGAGGGCTACATCGGCGTGAAATACCAGTTTGGTAAAATTGTGGACGATTCCCTGTCCGCCGGGCTGAACTTCAAGCTTCCCTTTGTCCAGACCATCCGGCAGGTGGATGTCCGGGAGCAAATGTACCAGATGGACGCCAATGCCTACACCAAGGATACCCAGACAGTGGAGGGGATCCAGACCAAGCTGAACTATGTCTATGACCGGGGAGAGCTTTCCAATATCATCCGGAACATCGGCATCAACAATGTGGAATCCAAGCTCCTTATCCCCCAGATGCAGTCCATTGTAAAAAATGAGATTGGTCAGTACAAGGCGGAGGACCTGGTGCAGAACCGCACTATAGTCCAGGAGAGCATCGAGGAAAAGCTCCGGGAGAGCCTGGGGCAAAGCGGCATCATCGTGGTGTCCTTCGCCATCGAAAACCTGGACTTTGAGGACGGCTTTGAAGAGGCCATCCGGGCCAAGGTGGTGGCGGAGCAGGAGGCTCTGAAGATGCAGAACAAGACCAAGGAGAAGGAGGAGCTGGCCCGCCAGACGGTCATCGAGGCCCAGGCAGAGGCCGAAAGCCAGAAGATCCGCGCCGACGCGGAGGCCTACGCCATCGAGGCTATCCAGAAGCAGCTCCAGCAAAGCCCGGAGTACATCGAGCTTCAGCGGGTACAGAAGTGGGACGGCAAGTACCCCCAGGTGATGGGAAATAGCGTCAACCCCTTCGTCGCCCTAAACGGCCAGGAGTAACATCCACCTAAAAAACAAGGCCCCTTGGCGGTGGGAACCGTCAGGGGGCTTTTCCTTTGTCGCTTTTAGGGCTCGGCCCGACCGGATAGCTGGTCCGAAATCGCTGCAAACTGGGGGAGGGTCAATTCCTCCGCCCGAACGCCGGGGGAAACCCCCGCCGCCTCCAGGAGAGGACGAAGCTCCTCCTTGGTAAGGCCCAGAGCGGCGGAAAGGGTGTTGAGGATGGTCTTTCGCCGCTGGGAGAAAGCCCCCCGCACAACGGCGAAGAAGGTTTCCTGGCTCTTCACCTGCACCGCCGGTGCAGAAAGGACGTCCAGGCGGATGACTGAAGAATCCACCTCTGGCGCAGGGAGAAAGCTTCCTCTGGAGACCGGGAAAAGGATGCGCGGCTCGCTGTAGTACCGCACCGCCGCGGAGATAGCCCCGGATTCCCGGCTCCCCGGCGGGGCACAGATGCGCCGGGCCGCCTCCCGCTGCACCATAACCGTGATGGAGCGGATGGGAAGCTGCTGCTCCAGCAGGGACATAAGGATGGGGGAGGTGATGTAGTAAGGAAGATTGGCGCAGACTACCACTTCCATCCCCGGAAATTCCTTGGCGATGATGGCGGGAAGGTCCGCCTTCATCACATCCTCGTTGCGGATGGTGACATTTTGGAACTCCCCCAGGGTCTCCGCCAGGATGGGCAGTAGGCGGGAGTCGATTTCGATGCAGACCACCTTGTCCGCCCGGCGGGCCAGCTCGGCGGTAAGGACACCTATCCCCGCCCCGATTTCGATGACCCCCACGCCGGGGGCGGCCCCTCCCTCCTCCGCAATGCGGGGACAGACCGAGGGGTTGACGATGAAATTCTGCCCCAAAGCCTTGGAGAAGGTGAAGCCGTGCTTTTCCATCACCTGGCGGATGACGGCGCGGTTGGTGAGAGGGCCCATGGCAGACGCTCCTTCCGTTCTCTGAAAATTCTGTCCTATAGTATACCATCCCTGCCCTTGGGAATCAATCGTTCCCAGCCTTTGCGTTGTTTAAGCTAATCTGGGGTTTCACCCCAGCCCCCACTTCTTTTTCTTCTTACGAACGAAGAAAAAGAAGCAAAAAGAAGAACGGCCAAAGCTATCAAAATATAGGCGCAGAATCCAAGACTCCAGGCACTCGCTTACGCTGTTTTGCAGGGTCAATGTAATGCCCAGGAACGAGCCTTGCCCTCTAAACTCCCCCGGAGGGCAGGGGGGCACATGGGGGGACTGGTCCCCCCGTGAGGCGCAGCGGAGCCCGAAGGGACGCATTAGCGGCCCACTAGGGCTCCCCGGACCTTCCGCAGAAGGTCCCTGCGCCTAGCGGGTAGGGCGTGACACCAGGGGCACCCTGGCATTTTTTAAGGTTTTGTGCTATACTATCTAATGAGCTGTTTTGTCCTGTATAAATTTCCCTCCCTTGGTGCATCCTAATGGCAAAACACAAAGGGGAGGTATCACCTTGGGAAACTATACCAGGAGCCAGATTGAATACCTGGATGAAGAACAAAACGACGGCGATGAGGAGGAAGGCCAGCAGGGACAGGGAGAAAACCGTTCCGACCAAATCTATTACTCCGGCTCGGTGACGCCGGAGGGAGGGCGGCACAAAATCCACTGCCTCACGATTATCGGCCAGGTGGAGGGCCACTACATCCTGCCCCCCCAGAACAAAACTACCAAATACGAGCATGTTATCCCCCAGCTGGTGGCCATCGAACAGGATAGTTCCATCAAGGGACTGCTTATCATCCTAAACACGGTGGGGGGAGACGTGGAGGCGGGCCTTGCCATTGCGGAGCTGGTAAGCGGGATGAAGACCCCCACCATCAGCCTGGTGCTGGGCGGCGGCCATTCCATCGGCGTTCCTCTGGCGGTAAGCGCCCGGTACTCCTTCATCGCCCCCACCGCCACCATGACGGTGCATCCGGTGCGGATGAACGGGGTGATGCTGGGGGTTCCCCAGACCCTCTCCTACTTCGACAAGATGCAGGAGCGAATCACTAGCTTTGTTTGCCAAAACTCCCGTATCCCGTCAAAGCGCTTCAAGGAGCTGATGATGAACAGCGGGGAGCTGGTGATGGACATCGGCACCGTTCTGGATGGGGAGATGGCGGTAAAAGAGGGGCTCATCGACTCCCTGGGCGGCCTCAACGAGGCGGTGGAAAAACTCTACGAGCTCATCGAAGCCCAGCCGGATAAGGAGGAGCTGGAGGAGCAGCCCCCCAACGCCGGGAAGGGTCCTCAAAAGGCGAAGCGAAGCCGCCAGAAAAGCGTCCAACAGGAGGAAAAGTGGGAGGAGCGGGCCGCCAAAAAGCCCGGCCCCGCCCCCAAGCGC
>WSMP01000204.1 GCA_013316495.1 Angelakisella sp. | reverse complement strand
TAGCCCTCGCAGTGCCAGGCAACACTTTGCCGCAGCTTTTTCAGGGAATCCCGGCACCGGTAGTTTTTCAGTTTTTCCGGGTCGGTGTAAATCCACATAAAGACGCCTCCTGTCTAGGGATATCCTTTTTACAAAGCGGCTGCCTTTACACCGCCGCAGGCGCCCCTAAAGCAGCGCCTTGTGGGGGCAGCTTTTTTTGCAGTCCCCGCATCGGACGCAGTCGGGGCTGTTGGGGGTCTTCCACACAGGGATATCCAGCTTACAGGCCCGCTGGCAGGCGCCGCAGGAGGTGCAATTTTCCGTCTTTACCTGCATCCGCCGGAAGGCGATGGGGTTAAAGAGGCCGTACACCGCCCCCAGGGGACAGAGATACCGGCAGAAGGGCCGCCACAGCAGGACCGAAAGGAGCACCAGCAGAAGCAGAACCAGGTTCTTCCAGCCAAAGAGCCATCCCACCGCCTCCTGGAGGGCGGCATTCTGGGAGACCAAGGGCAGCCCCGCGGTGAGGGTCCCCGCCGGGCAGATATACTTACAGAACCAGGGCTGCCCCTGGCCGATGAAATCCACCGCGTAGAGGGGCAGGAGAATCACAAAAACCAGAAGGACCAGGTACCGCAGGCGGCGCAGCCATTTTTCTCCAGGGAGGGTTTTGCGCTTTTTCCCCAGGGGGATTTTATGGAGGAGATCCTGCACCAGGCCGAAGGGACAGAGCCAGCCGCAGACGAACCGCCCAAGGAGGGCCCCCACCATCATCAGAAAGCCTAGGACATAGAAGGAGAAGCGAAAGCCCCGGCTCCCCAGCACCGCCTGGAGGGCGCCGATGGGGCAGGCCCCCAGGGCCCCTGGGCAGGAATAGCAGCTGAGCCCTGGGACGCAGAGGTTCTTCAGGGGCCCTGTGTAGATTTTTCCACCGAGGAAGCCTGCGGCGTAGCCGTTGGTGAGGGCGGTCCACCCCGCCTGGACCCACAGCCGCAGCCCTCCTTTCCCCCTACCCAATGCCGATGCACTCCAGGCAGAGGTTCACCGCCTTGGTGAAGACGGTGAAGTTTTCCGCCCGCAGGATGCCCAGGGCGAAGAAGGCCCCGCCCAAAAGGAGCAGAAGGATGGCCGGAAGATTTTTTCTGCAAATTTCTATCATTTTGCATCCTCCCCGGCGGAGACAGCCTCCAGCTTTTCCTCGATGATGCTCCGCCAGGCTGCGGCGTCCCGGCTGCCCAGGTAGCCTTTGCCAATGAGGGCGCCGGTTTCGTCCACAAAGATGGTGGTGGGGACGCTGCTCACCTGCCACAGCAGGCAGGCGATTAAATCCTCCGAGGGGAGGAGGTGCAGGTAGCTGGCCCCGGTTTCCTCCGCAATCTGGGCCGCCAGGTCCACCTGCTCCTGGGAGATGGAGCCGTCCGGGGCCTGTACATCGGTGACGATGCCCAGGATCTGGAACCCCTGCTCGCTGAATTCCTGGTGGAGGGCCCCCAGGTCCGGCATCTCCCGCAGGCAGGGGCCGCAGAAGGTGGCCCAGACGTTCACCATGGTCACCGGATGCCCCTCAAAGACCGATTGGGTCACCTCGTTTCCCGCAAGATCGGTGGCGGTAAACTCCCCCAGAATGGGGGCGGCCTCCGGGGCCTCTTCCTCCTGGGAGGCGGGGGAGGAGGGGCTTTCCGGCGGGGCTTCCCCGCCGCCGCAGGCGGCCAGGGAGAGCAGCAGGCACCCCGCCAGCAGGGCGGCATAAATTCGTTTATATCGCTTCAATGAAATCGCTCCTTTACCTCGTTCTTTGTTGTGATTATACCGGTTTGGCCGGGGATAGTCAAGCCGCCGCCCCGGTTGATATTTACAAACGGCCTAGCGGATGATAGAATAGTACCATTATCTATCTCCAAAAATGAAAGGGGCTTTTGATCCATGGCAAGGGAGATTGAAATCCTCCAGCCGTCTTTTTACAAGGATTTTTCCTGCATCGGGCCGGCCTGCACCGATAACTGCTGCCACACCTGGCGCATTGATGTGGATAAAGAGCACTATTTAATGTACCGGAAGGTGCGGGACGCCGCCTTCCGGGAGACCTGTGCCGCGGTGCTGAAGAAAAAGCGCAAGGACGCCACCGACGCCTTCTATGCGGTGATGAGCCACCCGGCGGAGGGGAAGTGCGGCTTCCAGGACGAGGACGGCGGCTGCCGCATTGTCCGCCAACTGGGGCCCCAGGCCCTTTGCAACACCTGCACCGTCTACCCCCGGCGGAAGGTCCAGTACCTCCCCGGCCTGTGGGAGCTGTCCCTCTCCCTTTCCTGCGAGGAGGCGGCGCGGCTGGCTATCCTTTCCGGAAAGCCGGGATTCCCTGAAAAAGCTGCGGCAAAGTGTTGCCTGGCACTGCGAGGGCTA
>WSMP01000203.1 GCA_013316495.1 Angelakisella sp. | reverse complement strand
TGATAGAAAAGCTCCAGCCGCTCCGCCTCTTTTTGAATATTTGGCACACGGTTTTCCGTTCGCTTCCTGGATCTTAGGAGCATGGATGCCCACTCACCCGGAGCCTGTGTCAAATTCAAAAAACAGCAACCGTTCCCCAACTTGGTTTCTTCACTGACTTTATCCGAAAAAACACAAGACAATCCATTTGCTTGTGCCTCCCAGGCAACTACTGGCATTCCCTCGTAAAAACTGGGTAGGCAAAACACATCTATCACACTGTATAGTTTGTTTACATCATTGCGGGCCCCAGTGAAAATCACACTCTTTTCAATGCCAAATCCTACTACCTTGCTTTTTATTTCCTCCATCAATTCTCCTTCTCCGACCAGAAGAAGCCCTGCTTCTGGCTTTTCTTTTTGCAATTCAGCAAAAATGTCTATAAGAAAGCGGTGGTTTTTCTGATACATAAATCTCCCCACATGCCCCACCACAAAAGCATCCTCCGGAATCCCTAATTCTCCTCTTAGCCTTCTTCTCGCCTCCGGGTCGTAGGCAAACTTTTCGGTGTCAATGGCGTTGGGCATCACAATGACTTTGCCCTTCCCGAAGCATCTGTTCCCGTACATCCATCGCCCTGCCGTCTCTCCGCAGGCAAAGTACTCTGTGGCAAAAATCTTATTGAAGGGCCGCAGGATGTATTTGAGGAGGGTTTTCGCCCCCTCTCCCCAATGGGCGGTGGAGTGGTTGTGGCAGATTCGCACCGGCACCCCCGCCCGCCAGGCGGCAAACAGCGGAAACACCGACATGGTGCTAAGATGGGCGTGAACGATTCGATAGCCCTTCTCTTTGAATGCCTTGTACAACGCTCTATGATAAGCAATTGGCCTGCTATATGCTGGTATCGGATAAATTCCCGCCCCCAGCTTTTTCAGTTCCTCCTGCTGGGGAAAGGTGCTGTCCTCCGCAAAGTAGAAGTCAAACTGGATTTTTTCCCGGTCGATGTGGCGGTAATAGTTCATCACCACCGCCTCGATGCCGCCACTGTCCATCCGGTTCAGGACCTGGGCCACACGAAAAGGTCTATCCATTGGTGGTACCTCCGTCCTGCTTTAGCGCCAGTTTTTCGCTATTCACCATTCCGCCGAAGGCCGTCTTAAACAGAATCTTAATATCCAACCCCAGGCTCCAGTTCTCGATGTACCAGATGTCGTATTGCACCCGGTCCTCAATGCTGGTATCCCCCCGCAGGCCGTTCACCTGGGCCCACCCGGTGATTCCCGGCCGCACCTGCTGGCGAACAAGATATAACGGTATCTCCTCTTTGAAATGCCGCACATGGTAGGGAATCTCCGGACGGGGGCCCACTAAACTCATGTCCCCCGCCAGGACGTTGAACAGCTGGGGCAGCTCGTCAATGCTGAACTTCCGGATAAAGCTTCCGAACCGGGTCTTTCTGGGGTCATCCTTTGTGGTCCAGCCGGTTTTTTCACTTTTTGTTACACTCATGCTGCGGAATTTCAGCATGGTGAAGGGCTTTTTGTCCTTTCCTATCCGCTTTTGACGGAAAAGTACCGGACCTGGACTGCTTAGCTTTACTCCAACTGCAGCCGCCGCCATTATCGGACTGGTCAAGAGGATCAGCGCCAGTGACCCGAAAAAGTCCATCAGCCGCTTCACTATAGTCCACCCCAGGTTGTCCAGGGGGGTCGCACGCATATTGATTAGCCGCGTTCGGCCAATGGTGTCGATAGTGGGATGGGGCGGGATGTAGTCATTGTAGAAGGGGATGAGGCTTAGGCGAATCCCCTCCTTGTCCGCTGCCGCCAGAGCCGGTTTCATGAACTGGGTCTCATGGGGCTCCAGGGCGATGATGAGCTCGTCAAGCTTGCAGCGCTCCAGAATCTTCTCCAGCTCCTCGTAGGACCCCAGGCATTTGCCCAGTCCTGGCCGCTTCTCCCGGCTGATGTATCCCACCACTGTCACCCCCAGATGGGGCTGATGCCGGATGTCCTCCAGATATTGCCGGGCCAGATGGCCGTTCCCCAAAACTGCCACATGCTTCTGGTTGTAGCCCATGCTCCGGTAATACCGCAGAATCCCCCAGACAATCGTCCGCTTGAGAATCACCAGAAGGCTGGAGATTAGCCAGAAAAAGGCGACAGCCAGACGGGGAAAGTTGGAGGCACGGACCAGGTACAAAACAGCCATAAAGGCCAGGGATACCATCCCGTTTACCGAAAATATCTTTAGCCCTTCGCTGACATTTGCTTTGAAGCGGTAGGAGCCATACAGCTGAAGCAGGTAGTAGAGGAATACCACCAAGATAGCGCACCCTGCCGCCAAAAGCTGGCAGCCCGGACCGTAGAGGTCCATCTGGGTATTCCCTCCCAGCACCTCCA
>WSMP01000202.1 GCA_013316495.1 Angelakisella sp. | reverse complement strand
GTGTAAAGGGGAGCGGGGGGGGGCAGGCAGAAAAAAGCGTCGGGTTTATCCGCCCGGCGGCATCGCGAAGAAGGAGGGACCCGTCTATGTCCGGCAAAAAGCGTGTGTTTCCACTGGGCTTTTTAGGGGTCCTTGCCGCCATCGTGGTGGCTGCCGTGGCAAATGACCCGGCGGGGGCCCTGCGGGTGGCGCGCCAGGGGTGGGACCACCCCACCGTCCTGGGGCAGCAGCTGGAGGACTTCCTGGGGCAGAACCTCCCCTTCCGGGAGGAGCTGCGGGGAATGGTGCTGCGGCTGCGGATGCTGGGGGGCTCCTTGGAGCAAAACGGCATCTTCCTGGTGGAGGATAGCCTCATTCCCAATCTCACCGTCAGCGGGGATACCACCCTCCACCGGGGGAATACCCGGCAGATTCTTGCCGCCATGGAGAGAACCTCCTCCCCCGCCAGCCTGATGCTGATTCCCACTGCCTGCGCCATCCAGCAGGACAAACTGCCGGATTATCTCCCCCTCTATAACCAGCGGGGCTATATTGAGAACACCTACCGGCAGTTCTACGGCACCGCCTCCACGGTGGATGCCTATAACGCCCTTCTGTATGCCGACGGGGGGTATCTCTATTACCGCACAGAGGATAACCTCACCTCCGAGGGGGGGTACGCCCTCTATAAGGCCCTGGCGGCCCGCCTGGGCTTTACAGCCAGGCCCCTTTCCCAGTTCGAGGTGCGCTACGACGTCCACGATTATTACGGGGCGCTGTACCAGCGCTGGGGATACGGCGGGGTGCGCCCCGATGTGATTGCCACCTACCGGGATACCCGCGGCACCGCCAGCCAGGTCCTCAATTGGCAGCGCTTTTCCCAAAGGACCTACTACACCCTTTACCCCCAGGAGGCCGCCGCCTCCGGGGATGCCGCCAACGTGATTCTGGGGGGGCAGGCCCCCCGCATCGAAATCACCACGCCGGGGCGGCGCAGCAGCTCCCTTTTGGTGCTGGGGGATCGCACCGCCCTCTCCTACCTTCCCTTCCTGGCGGGGCATTACCAGAAGATCACCTTCCTGGATTTCTCCCTCCTTACCGCCAGCGAGATCGCCGCCTTTAACCCGGACGATTACACCCAGGTGCTTTTTGCCTATTCCCTGGATACCTACCTGAACACCGAGCACCCGGCCAAAGCGGGGGAGCTGGGGGGCGGCGCGGGCTAGGGATTACCGCAGCACCTTCATCTGCATCCCCTCCATCACGTCCAGGGCCTTGCCGTGGAGGATGGGGTCAAAGCTGGCGCAGAGGCGGCTTTGGATAATCACCTCGGCGTTGGGGAAGGCGGTTTGCAGAATCACTGCGTTTGCCATTACGCACAGATTGGTCACCAACCCCGCCAGGGTGATTTCGGTGGGCTGGTAGGGGGCCAGATAGCTGTAGTTCTGGGCCCCAAAGGCGAACTTGGGCGCCAGGTAAACATGGGGATGGTCCTCCTCCATGAACCGCTCCAGGCGGCCGTAAAGCCGCCACCCCTCGGTGGACTTCCGGCAGTGGGGGAGGGGCAGGTGCTTCCCCTCGCGGGTGGAGAGGTAATCCGGCCCGTGGGTGTCCAGGGTGAAGACCACCGGCCAGTTGTTTTGGATGTACTCCTCCACCAGGGCCAGCAGCCCCGCCTCCAGCTCCTTTGCCCCGGCAAAGCCCAGGGCGCCGTCCACAAAATCCTTTTGATAATCTACAACTACAAGTACCTTTCCCATTGCGCAAAGAACCTCCTTTTTCAGGCGAAAAGCCGTTTCTGCCTCTATTTTAGCCCCCAGCGAGGAGGAAAGTAAAGAGCTTTGGGAAAATTTTTCCTTCGGCTGCAATAAAATTAGAAAAGCAGCGCACTACTATTTAGGAGAAACCAAGGCTCCCCAATATTTCGTATGAGAAAGGAACAGACCCAACATGATGAAACGAATTTTTACCGCCTTTTTGGCTGCCGCCCTTCTGCTCACCTCCGCCGCCTGCGGCAAAAAAGCTCCCGCTGCCCCTACCCTCAAGGAGGGTCTCACCCTCAAAAGCGTGGTGGATAACATTGGCAACGAGATTGGCATAACCATGCCCGCCGAGGTGGACGAGAGCATCCTGAAGGACATCGTTGGCATCGAGCCGGAGGATGTGGAGGAGTACGCCGGTTATGTCACCATGGTGATGATTTCCGCCGATAACTTTATCGCCGTCAAGGCCAAGGAGGGCAAGGTGGAGACGGTTCAAAAGGCCCTGGCCGCCCGTCAGGAAACGGTGGTGAAGTCTTTCGAGCAGTACCTCCCTTCTGAGCTGGATAAGGCGAAGGCCGGCAAGGTCATCACCATTGGGGATTATGTCTTCCTGGTGCTTCTGGGCCGGATGGACAAGGAC
>WSMP01000201.1 GCA_013316495.1 Angelakisella sp. | reverse complement strand
GCAGCATGGTCAGCCCCTGGCGGCGGTTTTCAATGTCTACCGCCGGGGCGCTGGGGGCGTATTCCCCATCCAGGGACCAAGGCAGGTCCTCCTCCGTCTCCAGATGGATGGAGGAGACGTGGCGGAAGACCAGGCCTTGACTGTCGTACTGCTGGTTCAGCAGGGCGTGGACCAGGCTCTGGAGGTCCGCCGCCGTCTTGGGGCTGGGGACCAGAAGAAGTTCAAAGAGGCCGTCGTCCAGCACCACCCGTTCCGGGTTCAGTTTCATCAGCCCGCCGATGGAGGTGGAGTTGCAAATTGCGCCGAAGAGGTATTCCCCGTCCAGGACCTCCCCGCCGGCGGTAAGGCGGACGTGATAGGGCCGGAGAGTGCTTAAATCTTTCATCCCCTCCAGATCTCCCCGGACCCGGCGGAGGCCGCCGCCGCCCTGGCAGCCGCCAGGGAGACCGCCAGCAGGGCGTTGGCCCCCAGGCGGCTTTTATTTTTGCTGCCGTCGGCCTCCCGCAGGGCGCTGTCCACCTGGCGGCAGTCCCCGGCCTCCAGCCCCTTTACCGCCGCCGCCAAGGGGCCGCGGACGTTTTCCACCGCCTGGCGGACCCCCTTGCCGCCGTACCGGGCCGGCTCGTTATCCCGCAGCTCGTGGGCCTCGTGGGCGCCGGTGGAGGCCCCGGAAGGGACGTTTGCCCAGCCGGTGCTGCCGTCCTCCAGCTCCACCCCCGCCCGAAGGGTGGGATTCCCCCGGCTGTCCAGAATCTCCAGGGCCGTGACCTGGCGGATCTTTGATGAAGATAAACGCATATTTTCTTCCTCCCATGTGAAAATTTGGCAACAGTCCTAGTATTTTGCTTTTTGGAAAAAAATATACCTTCCCCCGGATTGAAAACCTTTTGGGGGGGTGATACAATGGGTGAGTAATTTTTTTCGGGAGGGATCCATATGTCCGGCAACGTCATTATTCCCCGGCACTACCTTTCCAAGCTGGAGCTTTTAGAGACGGAGGTGGCAATCAAGGCCGCCAAGGATACCTTTGAGGCGCAGCTTTCCGCCGCCCTGGGCCTCACCCGCGTCTCCGCCCCTCTCTTTGTCCGGCCAGAAAGCGGCCTTAACGACGACCTGAACGGGGTGGAGCGCCCGGTCCAGTTTGATATCCTGGATGTGGACGGGGCCCAGGTGCAGATCGTCCAGTCCCTGGCCAAATGGAAGCGGATGGCCCTGGCCGCCTACGGCTTCGGCCCCGGCACCGGCCTCTACACCGATATGAACGCCATCCGCCGGGATGAGCTGCTGGATAACCTCCACTCCGTCTATGTGGACCAATGGGACTGGGAGCTGGTCATCACCCCCCAGCAGCGCAACCGGGATTTCCTGCGGGAGAAGGTCACCCGCCTCTGGCAGGTCTTCACCAAAAGCCAGCAGCTCCTTTGCCGCCAGTTCCCCCAGCTTTCCCGCTACTTCCCGGAGAGCATCACCTTTGTAAGCACCCAGGAGCTGGAGGAGCGCTGGCCGGAGAAGACCCCCAGGGAGCGGGAGGACGCCATCGCCAAGGAACACGGGGCGGTGTTTCTTATGGGCATCGGCGGGACCCTTTCCAGTGGCGCTGTCCACGACGGCCGGGCCCCGGACTACGACGACTGGAGCCTGAACGGGGATATTCTCATCTGGTACCCGGTGCTGGAGCGGGCGGTGGAGCTTTCCTCCATGGGCATCCGGGTGGACGCCGCCGCCCTGGAGCGGCAGCTGGCGGTGCGGGGCTGCCAGGAGCGCCGGGAGCTGCCCTTCCACAAGGCCCTGCTGGAGGGGAAGCTCCCCCTCACCATGGGCGGCGGCATCGGCCAGTCCCGCATCTGCATGGTGCTATTGGAAAAGGCCCACATCGGGGAGGTCCAGGCCTCTATCTGGCCCCTGGAGCAGGTGGAGCTTTGCGCCGCCCACGGGGTGCATCTGTTATAGAAGGAGAGGAACCATATGAATCCACAGGAGAGCTTTGGCTGCCAGGTGTTCAGCCCGCGGGTTATGAAGGAGCAGCTCCCCAGCGATGTGTGGGAGCGGCTGGAAAAGGCCACCCACCTGGGGGGACGGCTGGACCCGGACATCGCCCAGGCGGTTGCGGACGCCATGAAGACCTGGGCCATGGGGAAGGGTGCCACCCACTTCACCCACTGGTTCCAGCCTATGACCGGCATCACCGCCGGCAAATTGGACGCCTTCCTCTCCCCCAACGGAGAGGGCCGGGCCATTACCGAGTTTTCCGGGAAATCCCTCTTTATGGGGGAGCCGGACGCCTCCTCCTTCCCCTCTGGGGGGCTGCGGGCCACCTTCGAGGCCAGGGGCTACACCGCCTGGGACCCCACCAGCCCCGCCTTTGTGAAGAACGACACCCTCTATATCCCCACCGC
>WSMP01000200.1:634-2422 GCA_013316495.1 Angelakisella sp. | reverse complement strand
ATGCTCCTCCGGGACGAGACCAAATGCTTCTGCTTCCTGGCGGGCCACGAATCCTTCGCCGCCGCCGAGGGGGCCATCGGCATCGCCCGCAACGCGGATAAGTCCCGCAAGGAGCCCCTGCGCATCATCCTCAACGGTCTGGGCAAGGACGCCGCTTATATCATCTCCCGCATCAACGGCTTCACCTATGTGGAGACCGACTACGACTTCGCCACCGGCGATCTCAAGGTGGTTCGGGAGGTGAAGTTCTCTGACGGCGAGCGCTCCAAGGTGCGGTGCTACGGCGCCAACGACGTGCTGGAGGGCGTAGCCATTATGAAGATGGAGAAGGTTGACGTTTCCATCACCGGCAACTCCACCAACCCCACCCGCTTCCAGCACCTGGTGGCCGGCACCTACAAGAAGTGGAGCTACGAAAACGGCGTCAAGTACTTCTCCGTGGCCTCCGGCGGCGGCACCGGCCGCACCCTGCACCCCGATAACATGGCGGCGGGCCCCGCTTCCTACGGCCTCACCGATTCCATGGGCCGTATGCACGGCGACGCCCAGTTTGCCGGCTCCTCCTCTGTCCCCGCCCACGTGGAAATGATGGGCCTCATCGGCATGGGCAACAACCCCATGGTGGGGGCCACCGTGGCCTGCGCTGTGGCGGTGGAGGAAGCGCTGAAGTAAGCGCAAATATCCTGCTGCATCTAAAATAATCTTGGCGGTCTGTGGAACTTATCATTCAACAGGCCGCCATTATTTGTTCGCAGCATATGGAGTGCTGGATTTTTTTCCCTCGATGTGATATGATATCAAAATATAAGGAGGGAAAGCTATGCCTGAGTTATGCCGATTTGGCGGAATGGTAATCGCCATGCTCTTCAAGGATACTGTGCAGCATAACAAACCTCATGTTCATGTATACTATGGTGAATATGAGGCTTCTGTAGGGTTGGATGGCGAACTGTTGGCCGGTTCGCTGCCTTGCAAACAGTATAAGATCCTGGTGGGTTGGCTGTTATACCATGAGGAAGCGGTCTATAAGGCGTGGAATCTAGCCGTTCAGGGCGAACATTTTGATAAGATAAAACCTATGTAATTAGAAAGGAGCAGTTAGCATGTACCAGAAAAACGGCATCGTTTATGCAGGGGAACCAGCGGAGGAGATCCGTGTTCTGGAAGCTAAACCCCTACCCTACCAAATGCTTCTGCTCACCTTTTCTACCGGTGAACAACGGCTCTTTGACGCCACAACCTTAACAGGAAGCGCTTTTGCAGTGTTGGCGGACGAAAAGGTCTTCCGTCAGGTAACGGTGTCCCATGGTGTTGTCACCTGGCTGAATGGTGAAATTGATTGCGCCCCAGAATACCTCTATCAAAACAGTTTTGTCTATGAGAAAGAGCTGGCAGTCTGATAGCCTGTGTCTGTTTCCCTTAGGGAAGATAAACAGCCTCTTTTTCTGCCACTTTTTCCCATTACCCTCTTGCAATCCTTCTTTTTTCGCCTTATAATGAATTCATGGACTGCACATATCAACACAGGGAGGTACCCCCATGAATATTCAAACGCTGCACCCTAATCCCGCACAATTGGAATCGGAGCGCCTGCGGCCCACCCCGGAGGTATCCGATACTGCCGCTAACGCCGTCACCGGCCCCAATGAGGCGCCGGGCGTCACCGCCGCCGCCAAGGCTGCCGGTTCCGATGAGGGCGGCCTTCGTGGGGAGCTTCGGGATCGGTATGCTCCGGAGGACCGCTCTGGAAAAGCCGGTCTTTACCGGATGGCAAAGGATGAAGAGGGA
>WSMP01000200.1:0-624 GCA_013316495.1 Angelakisella sp. | reverse complement strand
CACATGGACGATCTTCACAAGGTAGCAAATACCTCATGGAGCATGAAAAGATCGACGGCAAGGATTTTGAAAAGCTTATGAAAGGCGAGCCTACCTCTGCGGAGGAAAAGGAAGCCGAGGAAAGCGAATCGAAGTCCACCGTCACCAATACCGACCGAGTGGACCGGGAGCTCCAGCAGCTCCGGGATGAGGCGGAGGACCTGGCGCGGAAGCTGCGCACCGCCACCGGGGATGAGGCCGAGCGGCTTCAGCAGAAGCTGACCTTGGCTAAAATTGAGCTGCGCATCAAGGATAACGACACCTACCGCCGGGCCCATGCCCAGGTGACGGTGGAATAACCAAAATAGAATATTATCCGGCGGCACAAGGGATTGCCTCCCCTGTGCCGCCGTTTTTGCTGCTTTGGCTAAAGAAAACGGGTCCCCCAACGGGAGACCCATTTTCTTCCAGTGTGATATTTAGCGGGGTCAGTCTGCAATTTCGTCCCTGTGCTCCTCATAGAACTTATCGTACCAAGCCTTTTGGCTCACCAGCAGGCTTGGGGTATCCAGGCCAAAGGGGCAGTGGTTCTTGCAATGGTTGCAGTGGATGCAGCTGTCGATGCGGTCCATCCCCCTACAAGCC
>WSMP01000199.1 GCA_013316495.1 Angelakisella sp. | reverse complement strand
GAGCGGGAGCTGCTGGCCGAAGTCCCCATGCTCTCCGGCAAGCCGGTGATTTACGTGGCCAACATGAGCGAGGCGGAGTTTGCCGCCGGGGATGTCCATGAAAACCCCCTCTACCGGGAGGTGGAGGAGATTGCCAAGGAGGAAAACAGCCTGGTGGTGCCGGTCTGCGGCAGGCTGGAGGAGGAAATCGCCCAGATGGAGCCGGAGGATAAAATGCTCTTCCTTTCCGACCTGGGGCTTTCCGAATCGGGCCTGGACCGCCTTATCCAGGCGGGATACGAGCTGCTGGGCCTCATCTCCTACCTCACCGCCGGAAAGCCGGAGGTGCGGGCCTGGACCATCAAAAGGGGCACCAAGGCCCCCCAGGCCGCCGGGAAGATACACAGCGACTTCGAGCGGGGGTTCATCCGGGCGGAGGTGGTGGCCTACAGCGACCTGATGGCCTGCGGCTCCATGACCGCCGCCAAGGAAAAGGGCCTGGTGCGCAGCGAGGGCAAGGAGTATGTGATGAAGGATGGGGATATTGTCCTCTTCCGCTTCAACGTTTAAGAGCCGCAAGGGAGGGCACATAAGTGAGTTTCTTCAACAAGAAAAAGGGGAAGGAGCAGCCTGGCTCCCGTCCCAAGGGGCCGGAGGTGCTGACGGAAAGCTTTTCCCCCCTCTGTAACGTCCGGGCCTTCGCCGAGGAGAGCGAAAGCTGCGTCTATTTCTACCTGCAATGGCGCTCCGGCAGCGGCCAAAGCCGGATAAAGAGCTGCTGGGTCTGCAACACCCGGCCCGCCCCCGACGAGGTGGACAAGGCCGCCATGGACCGGGGGGAGGCCCCCCGGATGCCCCGGTCCGGCTGCGGCCACAACCCGGAGGGCATCCATCTGGACAAAAAGGCCCTCTCCATCCTCTGGCTGGAGGAGGGGGACGCCGCCGCCCTGCTGGAGGATGGGAAGATTTTGGCCCTCATCCCCGGCTGGGCCTGGCGGGAGGAGGGCTTCCCCGGCTACGCCCGGTACGCGGTGGGCACCACCCCCTTTGCCTGGACCCTCCGGGAGGCGGAGGCGGCGCTGGCCTCGCGGGTGGAACGGAGCCGGGCCTACTGGAACACCATGGAGGGGGACTATTGGCCCGCCCTCCAGCAGCAGGGGCTGGAGGCCATGGAGGCCTTCTTCGGCCCCCACGAGCAGTACTACGCCATCGACGGGGGGAAGTTCCCCCCCAAGGCCCTGGTCACCGGCCGCCGGGAGGGGGTGCGCTACGGCTTCACCCTGGGGGTCTCCGCCCTCTGCCAGCCGGTGGTGGAGCAGTACTGGTCCCAGGAGCCGGAAAAACACCGCCGCATGGAGCTGGCCTTCGCCGCCCGCGAGGGCATCCCGGAGGACCGCTGGATGGCCGCCCTGGGGCGCGTCTCCGGCATGACCAACCTCCCCTGGGGGGAGATAACCTGCCTGGGCCAGGGGCACACCGTGGCCTGCGGGGAGAGCATCCCCGGCTTCCCCGCCCTGCTGCTGCTGGACCAGCGCAGGCTGGAGGGGACGGCGGCGCCGGACTTCCCCCCGGTGATGGGGGAGCCGGTAAGCCTCCTGTGGGCCATCCCCATCACCCAGGAGGAGTACGACCTGGCCATGGAGAGCCAGGAGGCCATCCTGCCGGTGCTCTACCAGGGCCCCCCGGCGGAGATAACGATTTTTACCGGGGAAGGGAAGTTCCTCAAAAAATAAAAAGGGCAGCAGAGAAAAAGGCTCCCTCCCATGCCGGAGGGGGCCTTTCTAAATTAGAGCCTGTATCTTAGATTTTAATCCGGGTCCACTTGCCGCTGACAAACCGGGCGCCGCTTAGAAGAAGGCGCAGGGCCTGGTCCAGGGTGAGGCCAATCCAGGCCCCGGCAAGGCCCAGGCCGAAGCCGTAGCAGAAGAGCCAGCCCAGCACCGGCCGGGCGATGGTGGCGCTGGAAAGGCTGACCAGGGCCATATACCGCACATCCCCGGCCCCCCGCAGGCAGCCGGAAAAGACCACCTGGGAGATTTGCAGAAAGACCACCGCCGCCGCCAGGCGCATCAGCGTCACACCCTCCGCCAGCACCGCCTCCTCCTGGAAGAAGAGGGAGAAGATGCGCCGCCCCTGGGTGGAAAAAACCAGGCAGACCAGGGCGGAAAAGAGGATGCCCACCCGCTGGCAGGCTCCGCCGTAGATGCGGGCCAAATCGGGGCGGCCCTGGCCCAGGCTCTGTCCCACCAGGGCCACCGCCGCCACCGAAAGGCCGTCCCCCAGGGAAAAGGAGATGGTGAGGATGTTCATCCCCGCCTGATGGGCGGCAAAGGGCTGGGTGCCCAGCCGGGCGACAATCATGGCAAAGGAGAGGAATCCCACCCGCAAAAAGACCTGCTCCACCAGGGTGCTGCTGCTGACGCTCCAAAGGGAGGCCAGGGT
>WSMP01000198.1 GCA_013316495.1 Angelakisella sp. | reverse complement strand
ACCGGGGTCTGTAAGGAGCATAGCCGGGAGCTCCTGCTCTCCAAGCTGGCAGGGAGGGGGCAGGGGGGAGCTTTGCCGGAGGTGGAGCCTGGCGCTTTTTCTGCTGGCGGGGTTTCCATACCTCCCGGCAGTCCTGGATGGCGGTGCGTATAGTTTTCTGGCCATAGGTCATCCCGCCCCGACGCTGGTCCCATTTGGGGCGCATCATGCCGGACCGGCGGAAAATGGTGTCCATGAGGGTCTCGTCCCTTTGGCACCAGAAGGCCAGGGTATTGCAGAAGGCTTGGTCGGCGCAGGACTGGGAGCCGTCCCCGATATTCAAGTGAGACCAGCGCCCCGCCATGAAGTCGGCAAAGCGCTCTCCGCCCCGTTTGGCAGCGGTTGCCCGGCGGATGATCTCATCAGGGGACATATCCGGCGATAGGGCGGTAGGGGGCCTTGCAGGGCCTTTTGACAGGGGCTGGGGCTCATTTCCACCCAGGTACTTCCGGTGCATCTCTTGGACCCGCTGGGTGCAGTCGGAAAAGGTGTACTGCTCCCCAATTTGGCAGCCGGTGACGGTGAAGAAGCGGCCCTCGGAGTACATCTCCACGTTGCCCCGCCGGCGGCGTCCCTCCGGCAACCTTCCGGCACAAA
This sequence comes from Angelakisella sp., assembly GCA_013316495.1. Classification (GTDB taxonomy): domain Bacteria; phylum Bacillota; class Clostridia; order Oscillospirales; family Ruminococcaceae; genus Angelakisella. Next base: position 1,797 of record WSMP01000198.1, on the reverse strand, counting down.
GGATATGTATCCCTGTCCCGGAAGGGGACAGCTCCGAATAGCTTTGCACGGTGTCCAATATCTCCTGGGCAAAGGGCAGCAGCTGGCCCCGTTCATCAACACAGTGGTCCAGGTCGATGCCGAAGATCCCGCCCCCGAACATGATGCCGATGCCATCCGTCCGGAAGCGGTTCTTTCCTTCCACCGCGTCCTTATAGGAGGCCCAGGTGGCCGGGTCGTTGGACTTTGCCGGGCCTCCTGTCCGGGGATCCACCGGAACTTTCTTTTTCCGGTCTTTTCCAGGGTCCTCCACCAGCCGCCAGCAGACCCACTGGGGCAGCTCTTTTAATTCCTGGGGCACTCGCTCGTACATTTACACACCCCCTACAGGTATTTCGTCACATTGTCCCGGCCATGGTGCCGGCAGACCAGCACCTTTTGCCGCCCAACATCATCGTAATACAGCTGGATGGATAGCAGTGCCCCCACCAGCTCCTGGGCATCCTCCCGCATGGTATCCAGGGTACGGAGAGCGGCCCCCATGCGGATGAATCGGGCCTTTGCCGTCTGTTCCTCGTCAAAGCCGAAAAATAGCTTCTTTTCGCATCGCTTTCCCCGGTGGAGCCCCCTGGCAATCACCAACTGCAAGATCAAAATTTTTGAGCCGCTGTCCAGCTCAATGGTTTTGGTCCCAATGACAATAACGGTATATTCTCCCGCCGGTAATCGTTCCGCCATTCTTCGCCCCTCCCCGTAAAATTTGGAGGGGCGGTAAGACCGTCCCTCCGGCTCGTTCCATGCCTTTGTCAGTAATCTAAGTCTTTTTCCAATTCCGCCGGTGATTCGTGCAGTAAGAGCAGGTCACACTGCCGGTACAGCTCTTTAACCTGCTCCTGAAGGAAGTGGATCCCCCTCTCCAGGGTACTCCGGGCCATCCGGCCGGGCTTTTTGGCGGCGGCGGTAATGAGCACGAAGGTACATTCCTTCACAGCGTTCTGGAAGTATTCCTCCGATTTATCCACCAGCACCCCCTCCAGCCAGCTGCTGCCGGGGCCACGGCTTGCGTTCTGTTGCTCCCACATCTCCTGGCGGCCTTCCTCTCTGGCCTCTTCCCGGATACGCTCCAGCTCCTCCTCACTGGGGGGCTGGACGGCCACCTCCACCGGGCGGCTTTCCAGGCGCTTCAGCTCCCGCTCATACCGGAGCTTTTCGACCGCCGCCTGGTTCTTGACCTCGTACAGCTCCTGGCCCTTTTCCTCCAGCTTTTTCTGGCGGATTTCCGCTGTTTTTTCGCTGGCGTCCGCCAGCATTTTGAGGCGCTTCTGCTCCTTTAGCGCCTGGTCCCGCTCCCGGATGACCTGCTCCAATTCCCGCCTGGACATCTCTGCAACGGTCTTTTCCTCCCCACCGACATTGTGGGGGACCTCCAAGAACTCCTCCCGGTCCTCTTCAGGGACCGCCAGGAGAGCAAGAAGTTTGGTGTAGGTCAAATCCCGCACCGGTGCGGGATTTGGAAAACGCTCAGCCAATTGCATATAGCGTTGAGCTGTGGAGGCACTAAACTCCACCTCACTTTTGAGCCATTCGTACCACTGCCCATGTTCCAGCATCCCCTTGGCCTCGGTGAGGCGCTTGCCGATCTCAATAACGCTCTGCACCGTCTGGGCCTTGTAGAAGCGTATTTCAGCGGTGATGTCGGTGATGGTGCGGTCCGGGGGCGGGGCCCCTCGGAGCTCCACAGGCGGCAGCTCTGCCACCTCCGCCGGTGCCGCCGGGGTGATCTTTGCCGCCGGGGCCGTTTCCGGGGGATTGGTGGTC
>WSMP01000197.1 GCA_013316495.1 Angelakisella sp. | reverse complement strand
GCCGTCACCGGGGAAAACCCCCTGGGGGGAGAAAAAACCCAAATCACCACCCCCGGCGGGCTGCCGGATGTGAAGCTTAACGACAAGCCGGAAAACGCCAAGGACGATTACAGCGGCGCAGCTGCCGGAAGCCTTTCCAACACAGAGATTTTCCAGAAGGTCTCTCCCTCGGTGGTGGCGATTATCGCCCGCAGCGGCGCCAGCGTCTACGGCGGCCAAAGCCAGGGCACCGGCATCATTATGTCGGAGGATGGCTACATCATCACCAACGCCCATCTGGTCACCGACCGGGATAACTTTGAGGTGATTCTTACCGACGGGGAATCCCACCGGGCGGAGGTGGTGGGGAGCGACCGCAACAACGACCTGGCGGTGCTGAAGGTGAACGCCACCGGCCTTACCGCCGCGGAATTTGGCAACAGCGAGCAAACCCAGGTGGGGGAGCGGGTCTGTGTCATCGGCAACCCAGGCGGCCTGCGGTTCCAGAACAGCCTGACGGTGGGGTATGTTTCCGCCCTGAACCGGGCGGTGTACATTGGCAACTATACCATCAACTGCATCCAAACCGACGCCGCCATCAACCCCGGCAACTCCGGCGGCCCCCTCATCAACGCCTACGGCCAGGTGATTGGCATCAGCTCCGCCAAAATCGCCCTGGAGGAGTACGAGGGCATCTGCTTTGCCATCCCTATTAGCGAGGCTATGCCCATCCTCCAGCAGCTTATCAGCGAGGGCAAGGTCACCGGCCGGGCCATGCTGGGCATCACCGCCACCCCGGTGAAGGCCACCGAGGCGGAGTTTTACGAGATTCCCCTGGGCCTGTGGGTCAAAGGGGTGACCCCCGGCTCGGACATCGCCCGCAAAGGGGTGCGGGAGGGGGATATTATCACCCATCTGGCGGGGCAGCCCATCTACACCCTGGACGCCTGCTCCAATGTCCTGCGGGACTACGCCCCTGGCGACACCATCCAGGTTACCGTCTTCCGCCGGGAGGGGAGCGTAACGGACAATACCTTTACAGTGGATGTGATTCTGGAGGCCTCCTGAGGGAGCGGCCTGCAAACAGGTTGAGAGCCGGCGCGGCGTTTGTCCGTGCCGGCTCTTTTAGGGTGTGCCCAAATCACGGCAATGTTGCCTTAACCCGATTGGGTAACGAGAGGATTGGCCGCTTTTCTTTTTGCCTCTTTTTCTTTTCTCGCGAAAAGAAAAAGAGGAGAGAGCGGCAGCCCCGCCTTCTTTTTCTTCTTGCAAAAGAAGAAAAAGAAGCAAAAAGAAGAATGACAAAAGGGTCCAATAACACAGCAAATTTAATAGAAAAATCTGCGCGGTTTGGCCACTCCCTGAGATTGCATAAGGTTGACATTTCTCCTCCAATGCGGTTATACTAAAGGCGGAATCTGTCGAAAAGGAGGATGAAAATGGTGAAAAAGATGATGGCACTGGCGCTGGCGGCGGCCTTGACCCTTACCTTTGCGGCCTGCCAGGGAGGCGGCCCGGCTCCCCTGCCCAGTGTGGAAACGCCGGTTCTGGATTCCGGCCAAAAGCTCCCTTCCAAAGAAGAGCCCCTCCCCCAGGAGACGGCGGCAGTCCAGGATTCCGGCCAGGAGGCCCCGCCGGAGGAAGAGGAAGCGTTAAAGCCGCCGCCTCTCCCCAAGGAGGAGCGGCAGCAGGCGGGGGAGCTGCTGGCCCCCCAGGTGGAGGAAATCTGCCGAAACTACAGCACCATGGGGATGAGCCTGGTGGTCTTTGACAGGGAGGGGCCCTTTTACAGCCAAAGCTGGGGCTGGGCGGTGAAGGAAACCGGCCTCCCGGCGGGGGAGGACACCATTTTCCGGGTGGCCTCCATCTCCAAGGCGGTCACCGCCCTTTTGGCCCTGGACCTGGCTGAGGAAGGAAAGCTCGATCTCCATGGAGATCTCACAGGGATACTGGGTATCCCTGTGAACAGTCCTGATACCATCACCCCCTGGCACCTGCTCACCCACACGTCGGGCATAGTGGATGGTCAGACCTACATTAGCGCCATCACCGCAAACAGCCTGCCGCCCCTGACAGCGGTGCTACCCCAAAGCCTTTCCGGCGCGGCCCCCGGCAGCTGCTACTGCTACAGCAACCTGGGGATGGGGATGATGAGCGGCGTGATTGAATCCGCCGCCGGAGAGCGGTTTCTGGACTATACCGGGGGGAAGGTCTTTGCCCCCATGGGGATAGACGCCGCCTATTCCTATACCAACATCCGGGACAAGGGGCGGGTGGCCAACATCTACGCCGGAAGCGCCCTTGCGGTCAATATGCCCGCCTGGAGCAACATGAACGTAAAATATACCGGCCTGCCCTTGGGGCAGCTTTACGCCCTGGGCCACGGGGACCTGTTTATCTCCGCCCCGGACCTTTGCCGCTTTGCCCAAATCATGGCGGGCTGTCCCCAGGAGGGGGAGGCCCTCTCCCTTTCCCCGGAGTACCTGCGGCTGATGCAGGAGGTGCAGTACCGGGAGGGGGAAG
>WSMP01000196.1 GCA_013316495.1 Angelakisella sp. | reverse complement strand
GCTATGACGCCACACGGGCCATCCGGGCGCTGGCGAGGGAGGACGCTAGGAAGCTCCCGATTATTGCAATGACAGCCAACGCCTTTGCGGAGGATGAAAAGGCGGCTTTGGAGGCCGGCATGGACGCCCATGTGGCGAAGCCCATTGATATTGAGCTGCTAAAGCGAGTAATCCGGCAATATGTAAGGGGAAAGGAACCGGTATAATATGAACCAGTGGAAGCGATTGACAGCGGTCTGCCTTGCAGCAGCGATGATGCTGACACTGTTTTCCTGTGGAAGCGGGAAGAGCGGCAGCAAAAATCTTATTGAGCAGGATGAGGAGCCGGAGCGGGTGGTGAATCTGTTCAGCCCTATGGAAAAGACCAGCCCCAACCTGGAAAATGCGGCTCGAAGCGCTTTTGACAAAACCATTGCCTTGGCGGAGGAGAGACTGGGGGTTTCGGTGGCTTACCGGACCTATACGGCGGAAAATTACCAGGATAAGACCTATGATGATGTGGTGCTGGACCGGGTGCGCAGCAACATGGACGATATCTATATGTTAAATCCGGATGTGCTCCAGATATTGGGGGAGGAGGGCCAGCTGCTGGATCTTTCCGGTTTGGAGTGCGTGAAAAATCTGCGGGAAGTGGTGAAAGCCGCCAATACAGTGGATGGCAAGCTGGTGGGAATACCCCAGGAGATGGTGGCCTACGGCCTGTTTATCAATAAGGATATGTTTGACCAGTATGGTTTGACGCCGCCAGAGACGCCGGAGGATTTTCTGGAATGCTGCGAGATATTCCAGCAGAACGGCATCGAGACGCCGGTGGGCGCCAACCGCTGGTGGCTGGAGATCTTTGTCTTTGCCCAGGCCTATGCCGAGCTGTACAATGGCGGGGATGTGGAGGCGGAGATAGCGGCCCTTAACAGCGGGGAAAAGAAATACAGCGACTACATGCGCCCCGGCTTTGAGTTTTTGCGGGAGCTGATGGATCGGGGGTATGTGGATGCTGAAAAAGCCCTGGTCAGCGAGGCGATCGAGGGAGAGGGAGGGGACTTTTTGGCCCAGAAGACCCCCATCGTCATGGCCTACTGGGGGGCCGCCAATACCGAGACCGCCTACGGCGCCCCGAGTTTTGAGATGCAGGTGATTGGTTTGCCCAGCAGCCGGGGACAGATGCCGGTGATGTCCATGACAGGCTTTTCCATTGGAGTGGACAGCGAGCACGCCCAGGACGCTATGGAAACCCTGGATATCATTCTTTCCGATGAGGCCCTGGAAACCTACACCAGCGTCAACAAGGTCATCTCCTCCTCCAAAAATGTGCAGGGGGAGTGCATCCCGGCCCTGAAGCCCCTCAATGACAAGATACAGCAGGATACCTATGTTCTGGCTACCAACGCCAGCATGAAGGTGGAGCAGTGGGGGAATACCTGCCTCATTGTTCGGGAGCTGCTGGGGGGCGCCACCGTAGACGAATGTATGGCCGCCTTTGACAGGCTCCAGGAAGAATCCCTGAATAAATAGAAGCGAGGCGCATAAAAAGCCGCAGGAGCTTGCAGAAGGATGCAGGCCCCTGCGGCTTTTCCAGTTCCAGGACGCCGCCCTGCCTTGCCGGAAAATCGCCGGATTGTCTATTGATTGGGGAAAGACGGACGGAAAAGCCAGGCGTTCGGAATGGACCTTGTCACAATGTCCCGGTTCAGGTTGTACCAGCTGCCGCATTTATCCAGAATAATGGCGTCGGAGGTGACGACCCCCTCCATGGGGGAAAGCAGGCCGTCTACACAGGGATGCAGCTCTGCCCGGATTTCGGTGGAATATTCCACCCCCAGCTCCAGCAGCAGCCCCCGGAGGCGCCCGGAGTTCGATACCTGCTGGTCCAGATAAAAGACCGCCTCCCGGACCTTCAACGCCTCCAGTCGGGAAAGGAGCAGCCTTACCGCCTTTTCCGTTTTGTCCACAATGCGGTAGGTACCCCGCAGCCCCGCCAGGTCCCGGATGGTGCCATCCATCCCCAGAAGCAGCAGGGAGCCGGAAAGGGCCACCTCCAGGGTGATGATGGTGTTGAAGCCGTCCAGGGCCAGGCTCTCCGGCGGCTGGAGCAGCTCCTTTGCCCTCCGGCTTTGGAGGGCGGTCTCCGGGGAGGTGATCCGCGCCAGGGCCAGCCGCTGCCGCTCCGAAAGGAGATAGTGGTTGCCGATGAAGGTGGAGGCAGATTTAACGTCATAGCCCCGGTTCAGAAGGAAGAAAAGCTCCTGAATGGCGGCGTTCAGCTTTGCCTCCCATTTCGGGCCGAACTGGACAGCGTCCTTTCCGTGGTAGCCCCGCAGAACCGTTTCCATTGGGAATCGCCCCCTTTGCTTTTAGCTATATATAGCATTTGCCGGGCCTTTTGTCAACCCTGGGCCGCTGTTGGAAGTGGCCAGGCCCAGGCTTGGAGGGGAAAATCATGCCTTCTTGTGCATATCCGACAAAAACAACTGCTGTTTTTACAGCGTTTCTCCAAATTTATGCGCAGGGAACAAAATACTC
>WSMP01000195.1 GCA_013316495.1 Angelakisella sp. | reverse complement strand
GGGTGAGGGAGAGGAAGGTGACGTCGTCGTCGATGCCGATGGTGAAGCGCTCCTTGGGCTGGGCCGCGGCGGCGTTCTTGTAGACGGCGATGACCTGGTCCGGGGTGGTGTCCTTGGAGCCCAGGCCGTACCGGCCGCCGTAGACAGGGAGGGATTCAAACTTGGTGCCCTTCAGGGCGGCGACAACATCCAGGAAGAGGGGCTCGCCCAGGGAGCCGGGCTCCTTGGTGCGGTCCAGAACGGAGATAACCTTGACGGTATCGGGGAGGGCCGCCAGCAGATGCTTCTGGGAGAAGGGACGGTACAGGCGGACCTTGATGAGGCCGTACTTGCCGCCCTGGGCGTTCAGGTAGTCGATGGTCTCGTCGATGGTCTCGCAGATGGAGCCCATGGCGATGATGACGTTTTCGGCGGCGGGATCGCCGTAGTAGTTGAACAGGGCGTAGTTGGTGCCAATCTTGGCGTTCACCTTGTTCATGTACTCCTCCACTACGGCGGGAAGGGCGTCATAGAAGGGGTTGCAGGATTCGCGGGCCTGGAAGAAGATATCGCCGTTCTGGGCGGTGCCCCGCAGGACGGGGTGCTCCGGGTTCAGGGCGTTCTTCCGGAAGGCGTCCACGGCGTCCATGTCCACCAGTTCCTTCAGGTCGTCATAATCCCAGACCTCAATCTTCTGCAGCTCGTGGGAGGTGCGGAACCCGTCGAAGAAGTTCAGGAAGGGGACCCGGCCCTTGATGGCGGCAAGGTGGGAAACGGCGGTGAGGTCCATGACCTCCTGGACGCTGCTCTCGCACATCATGGCAAAGCCGGTCTGGCGGCAGGCGTAAACGTCGGAGTGGTCGCCGAAGATGTTCAGGGCGTGGGAGGCCACGCACCGGGCGGAGACGTCGATGACGCCGGGGAGCAGCTCGCCGGCCATCTTGTACATATTGGGGATCATCAGCAGCAGGCCCTGGGAAGCGGTGAAGGTGGTGGTGAGGGCACCGGCGGCCAGAGAGCCGTGGACGGTACCGGAGGCGCCGGCCTCGGACTGCATCTCAACGACCTTTACCCGCTCGCCGAAGATGTTGGTCCTGCCATCCGCCGACCATTTGTCGGACACCTCCGCCATCACGGAAGAAGGGGTGATGGGGTAAATGGCGGCAACGTCGGTGAACGCATAGGAAACATGGGCGGCGGCGTTGTTACCGTCCATTGTTTTCATTTTTCTTGCCATTCTGTTTTCCTCCCTGTTTTATTTCTTCGTTCTATGCAAGGGAAAAGGGTACGCACACCTTCTGGCCCCTGCATACTGCTTCAATTTTAACATTTTTTCCGGGAGGTGTAAAGTAGAAAGGCGCAGGATTTACCAAAGATTCACGATTTCTTTTTCTCTTTGGAAAAATTTTTAAAGGCAGCCGCCGCACCCCTCCCCCAGGAGGCTGGTGAGGCGCACCGGCAGCACCTGCCCCTGGAGGGGCCGCAGCTCCTGGACGGTGACCGGGGTGTAGTTGGGGGTGTAGCCGGTCTGGCCCTGGGGCCCCCCCTCCTCGAAGAGCACCTCCTGCACCGTGCCCACCATTTGGGCCAGGAATTCCTTTCGCAGCTCCTCCCCGGCGGCGATGAGCCGGGCGGCCCGGCGGCGCTTTTCCTCCTGGGGCACCTGGCTTGGCATCTGGGCCGCCCGCGTGCCGGGGCGGCGGCTGTAGGGAAAGACGTGGATGCGGGAAAAGCCGATGTCCTTTGCAAACTCCAGGCTTTCCAAAAAGTCCTCCTCTGTCTCCCCAGGGAAGCCCACCATCAGGTCGGTGGTGATGGCCGCCAGGGGAAAGCGGCGGCGGATCTCCTCCACCGCGGCCCGGTAGTGGGCGGTGTCGTACCGTCGGCCCATCCGCCGGAGGGTGGCGTCGCACCCCGCCTGGAGGGAGAGGTGGAACTGGGGGCATATTTTTCCAGCGGCGGCCATCCGGGAAAAGTCCTCCGGGCCGATGACGTCCGGCTCCAGGCTCCCCAGGCGCACCCGACGCAGCCCCGGCGTCCCCGCCGCCGCCTCGATAGCGTCAATGAGCCGCAGGCCGTACTCCCGGCCGTAGGCGGAAAGGTTTATCCCCGCCAGCACCACCTCCTGGTAGCCGGAGCGGGCCAGGGCGGCCAGCTCCTCCCGGAGGGCTTCTATGGGCTTGGAGCGCACCGGCCCCCTGGCGGTGGGGATGATGCAGTAGGCGCAGTAGTTTTCGCACCCGTCCTCGATTTTCACAAAGGCCCTGGTGCGCCGGCCAAAGCTCTCCGCCGACATGGCCTCGAATGCCTCCCCCTGCTGGTGGGGGCGCAGCTCCACCACCCGCTTTCCGGTGGCCAGGAACCGGTCCAGAGCCTGGGAAAGCCCCCGGCGGTCCCGGCTGCCGGTGACCACGTCCGCTTCCTCCATGGCCTGGGCTGCCTCCGGGAAGGCCTGGGGAAAGCAGCCGGTGAGGCAGATGGCGGCGTCGGGGTGTTCCCGGCGCAGCCGCCGCAGCAGCTGGCGGGTTTTTCTATCCCCCTCGGCGGTGACGGTGCAGGAA
>WSMP01000194.1 GCA_013316495.1 Angelakisella sp. | reverse complement strand
GGTTTGGTGGAACAACCGCCAAAGCCAGCGGGCCGCCCAGGAGGCGGCGGGGGAAACGGCCCCCTCCGCCCGGTAAAAGAAGGGTCATTTTCCGACGGGGAAAGCGGCTGCGGTACTCCCTTTCCGCAGCCGCTCTCCCCGTTTTTGTATGTCGAAATTTTTCGACATACAAAAACGGGCTGCTGCGGCAGGGTTATCCGCTCGCTTTCCTCGCTCTACGCGAAAAGAGGGGGATATATCCCCCCCTTTTCACACTTTTTCCCCCTCTTAACCAATCACTTTTGCGTCTGGAAAAAGCATTTTTCGGCTCTTAGAGCCTGTTCAGCATCTCAGGGTGCTAAACAGGTTCTTACTCTTCATCCCCGGCCTTGAAGTTATAGATGGGCCGGATGGTTCGCAGGATTTCCACCGTCTCCCCGATGTTCCCCGCAATGTCCTCCATGGACTTATAGGCCATGGGGCATTCGTCCAGGGTGGATTTCCCCACCGAGGTGGTGTAGATTCCCGCCATCTCCTTTTTGAACTGGGAGACGGTGAAGCTCTGCTTGGCCTCGGCGCGGCTCATCAGCCGCCCGGCCCCGTGGGGGGCGGAATAGTTCCAGTCCTCGTTGCCCCGGCCCCGGCAGATGAGGCTCCCGTCCCGCATATTGATGGGGATGAGGAGCAGTTCCCCCGCCTTGGCGGAAACCGCCCCCTTTCGGAGAATCATGGCATCGGTGTCGATGTAGTTGTGGATGGTGGTGAAGGATTCCTCGGCGTGGAGCCTTAACCCCCGCAGAATCTCGTCCGCCATGGCCTGGCGGGAGAGGGCGGCGAACCGCTGGATAATGCGCATATCGTGGATGTACTGCTGGAACAGCTCCCCCTCCACATAGGCCAGGGGGCGGGGGATGGAGGTGCGCTTGGTGTTTTTCAGGGCCTTCAGGGCCTTCTGAATCTCCTTTTCCCGGCCCTCCGCCCGCAGCTGGGCCACCAGGGCCTCGGCGTCCGCCTTGCTGCTGCCGTTCAGGCGCTGGTAGGCCTCGTTTTGGTAGTAGTTGGCCACCTCCAGCCCCAGGTGCCGGCTGCCGGAGTGGATGACAAGGTAAAGATTTCCCTCCTCGTCCCGGTCCACCTCGATGAAATGGTTGCCGCCCCCCAGGGTGCCCAGGCTTTTTTCCGCCCGCAGGGGGTCGATGGCGGCGTAGCAGCAGAGGGCGGTAAGGTCCAGCTCCTCCATGTACCGGTGGGGCTTTTCCCGGATGGCAAAGCCGGAGGGGATTTTCTGGTAGATGAGCTTATCCAGCTGCTGGGGCTGGAGGTGCTTTTCCCGCAGGCGCACCGTCTCCATGCCGCAGCCGATGTCCACCCCCACCAGGTTGGGCACCACCCGCTGGGTGATGGTCATAGTGGTGCCCACGGTGCAGCCCGCCCCGGCGTGGATATCCGGCATCATCCGGATGCGGCTGCCCTGGGTAAACTCCTGGCTGCAAAGAAGAATCACCTGGGCGATGGAGGCCTGGTCCACCACGTCGGTAAAAATTTTGGCGCTGTTGTATTTTCCGCTGACTTCCAGCATAACACACGCCCCCTTTCTTCCTTTATTATAAGCAGGCGGGGCGGGAAAGTCCAGTGAGCCGCCCCTTCTGTTCATATTTCGTTCATGATTTTTTCCTCCCTTTGAACTATACTTAAAAAAGACAGCGAAATTTGACTGTACCCATAAAAACGATAGGAGGGCCTTTTTGTGAACCGAATCCTGAAACAGCGGGCAAGGCAGCTTTACAAGGGCGGCTTCGGCGGGGTCTTTGCCGCTTACCTGATGTGCTCGGCCTATATGGGGCTTACCACCTGGCTGCCCATGTCCTTGCAGCGGCGGCTGCCCCAGTACGGCTTTGACTTCGATGGGGCCTATCTTATCGCCCTTTTGGCCCGGTTTCTTGTGTCCGCGCTGCTGATGCCCATTCTCCTGGGGGCCAACCGGTACAGCTATCTGCTCCACAAGGACCGGTCCCCCCGGTACCTGGAGGTCTTCTACTACTTCAGCCGCCCCAGCCGGTACGCAAAAGGGGTGGGGGCGGGGCTGATGATAAACGCTTTCGGCTACCTCTCCTACTTCCTTGTGGGCCTGCTGGATTACACCATCGGCTACGGCGACATCATCATACCCGTCGTTGCCCTGGGGACCACCGTCTTCCATATCTATTGGATGTTCCATTGCAGCCTGGTCCGGTACATTCTGGTGGAGGATGAAGAGGTGGAGCTGGGTCACGCCCGCCAGGAATCCTTCCGGCTGATGGAGGGGAACTGCGGACGCTTCTTCCTGCTGGAGCTTTCCTTCATCGGCTGGTGTCTCCTTCTGTTTGTGGGAATGATGGTGCTGACCATGGTATTGGTGATGCCTGTACTGATGGATTTGTCCCTGGAGGGGGCCCCCTCCTTCTATATGGAGGAAGCCCTGGCTCCCATTTTCGTGGGGGTGGAGGCGGTGTTCTATTTCGCCTATGCCTTCCTGACCCCCTATGTCGGCCTTTCCAACGCCGTCTTTGGGGACATGGCCCTCCAGGGCCGCCTGGAGGAGCTGGAGTGGC